>OODV01000407.1 GCA_900299555.1 uncultured Endozoicomonas sp. | reverse complement strand
GTGCTGTTCTTTTTCTGGCTGTGCTGTCGGTGGATGCGACAGGCAGGCGCGTTCTCTGAACAACGCTCAAGGATCAGGTCATCGAGAATAACGGGAACCGGTTCCTCTTCAGGTGCTTTGGAACTGACTAACAGTGTCAGTTGATGAGCAAGATTTCGCCAACGCCAGCACCCGAAGGCAACCCAATGATGATAGCTGCTCCAGACTTTATCGTACTGGATGGCAAGCAGAGCCTGAGTCAGGAACCCCTCACCGGAGAGCATGCTACCAATGAGCAATTCGCAAAACACTGGTGCAGCTTTCGCAGAAACAGCTCTGGTAAGGAAAGTAATATAGAACGAAAGTTCTTTTAATATTTTTGTTTGTTCTAAAGAGTACATCACAACCGCCTGGATTTATTATGTGTGACGGTTGGTTTAACTCATATAAAAATTAAATCGAATGTACCAGTGAAGCTCTAAAGCTGAGCCCTGTTGATCATCCGCGACTATAAAAAAATGGTTATCTTCTGTGTGGAATTGATATTGAAAGTCGTTGTACTGAAAAGACTGGTCAGCAAAGTTACCCAGAACGGTTTGCTGAGTGGCATTCTGCATGGCTTTTTGATGATCTGACCCGAGCCATGTCTGATATTCTTCTTGATGGCAGCCCATGCAAGATGAACTGCCGGTAAACTCAGAGGTATTGGGTGGCTCTTTTTCAGGAAAAGCGTATGTAGCCGGAGTAGCCATGGAAATGATCAAAAGAGCCAGCAGATGCTTAATCAACATATTGGCAATATTCTTATTATTCTTGGTTTGCATGACACTATACAAGCTATGAAATGCTGACGGCGGAATTATATTTATAAATACGACATTGTAATACTGTAATTTTTGCCATTCTACAGAGCATTAAGTTTTATGCTGAAAATGGTGATGTTTCAGAGCTGTTGATCTGATACATTCCTGCCTTTTTGAGTCATCTATGGATGTAGTTCAAGTTGGCTGTATCCATTGTCAACAAACGATCAATGTTGTTAAGAATGGGAAAGCTCAGACGGGTCACCAGCGGTATAGATGCAAGGACTGTAATAAGAGCTTCCAACTTGAGTATCGCTATTATCAACAGTTTTGATACATCACTCGAATAGCGATGGAATCACCATGCCCAGGCTGACATTGAAGATTCCGTTCGGAACATTGAATCTGGCATCTTCTTTACGGTAGATCACTTCCTGTATAGGGCTGTCACCACGACCACCAAACGCCTTTGGCCAGGTGATCCGGAATGTTGTTGATCGTGCTGCTTCAGTGTGGCTTTTGTTGTCAGAGTCCATTCATCCAGATGTTTTAGGCCTGGTATTCAACGCTGGAAAACAGCCTGCAATCCCTGTCTTACACTGGGCGATAACCAGCTCCCGGGAGCTGGCAAGAAACATGGGCGAGCCGATAACCGGAAGTTTCAGTCTTCCTTTGAAAATGTCAATTCGATTCATCGCAAGCTCCTGTCAGCCTAACGTGACGGGATTTCTGCCATAGAAAGTCTGCCCATTAGCCGCCATATCTCTGAGCAGCTGCGGAATGGCGAAACGTTCAGCGTCATAGGTTGATGCCAGTCGATCACACTCGGTGACTACCTGTGCAATGCCTTTGGTATCTATTGCAGAGAATGGTCCACCCAGATAGAAGGGAAAGCCCACGCCAAAACAGCCGCCAATATCACCATCTACCGGTGATGTCAGAACATTGTCAGCAATACAGCGTGCGGCATCTGCCAGCTGGGAAAATAACATACGGCTCTGAACTTCTGCTTCAGAGGGTTGTTGATCGTCAGACAACCGAGGCCAGATTTCCGCAAGGTCAGACCATAGTGCTTTGCTGCCATCGGCGTTGTAGGCATAGAAGCCTTTGCCATTCTTGCGGCCATATCGTTGGTGTTCTGTGACCAGTCTGGTAATAACCGGTAAGGATGCACCTTCTTTATAGTCATCTCCCAGATCCGCTTGTGACTGAACAGCGGCTTTATACGCAAGATCCAGACCCACCTCATCAGAAATGGATAGAGGGCCGACCGGATAACCCAGATGACGGGCTGCATTTTCAATCAGTGCCGGATTAATACCTTCTGCCACCATGGCAACGCCTTCATTAATAAATGCGCCAATAAAGCGGGTGGTGAAGAACCCGCGGCTGTCATTGACGAGGATGGGGGTTTTGCGCAGTTGAGCAACAAAATCCAGCGCATGGGCCAGTGTCTGATCCGACGTCTGCTGACCTTTAATCACTTCGACCAGAGGCATCCGCTCCACGGGAGAGAAAAAATGAAGTCCAACCATATTACCCGGATTGCTGGTGGTTTCTGCAAGACCCGTGATGGGTAGTGCCGACGTATTGGTTGCCAGAACGGCATCTTCTGGCATTGCCGCTTCTGCTTTGGCAAATACCTCGGCCTTAACATCTCGATCTTCAAATACCGCTTCAACTACCAGTGAAGTCTCTCCCAGCAATTGGTAGTCAGTGGTTGAGTGAATACGGGAGAGCAGCTGTTCTTTTTTCTCAGGGGTGCTTCGACCACGATCAATATCTTTCTGAAGACGGTTGGCACTGTACTCTTTGCCTTTGTCTGCTGCTTCCTGATCATGATCGATCAGGATAACGTCAATACCCGCTTTGGCAGCACTGAATGCAATACCAGCTCCCATCAAACCGGCACCCAGCACGCCAATTTTTTTGTGCAGTTTCTTTTCGATGCCTTTCGGGCGGTGAATGAGGTTGTCTGCTTTGGATTTATTAATAAACGCTGTGCGCACCATGTTGCTGGACACTGGATCGATATTCAGCTGAACAAAGTATTTACATTCAACCTGCAAAGCTTTGTCTATAGGTAATTGTATACCTTCATACAGGCAGGAGGTGATAGCTGCTGGCGCAGGCATATTGTAGAAAGTAGTGGATTGCAGATTGGCAGCCGTACCCATAAACAGTTGGGCAATTTCCGGTTGCATTAGGCTATTGCCACCAGGAATGCGGAAACCTTTTCTATCCCATGGCTGCTCAGTGTCTGGGGTTCCGTTTAACCATGCTTTTGACCTGGTGATCAGTTCATCTGCATTACATAGTTCATGAATCAGACCTTTTTCAAAGGCTTTTTCTGCCCTCAGTTGACGACCCTGTAACAACAGTGGCAATGCATTTGCCACACCAATCAGCCGCATCATACGCTGGGTGCCACCGGCACCAGGCAACAGACCAACACCAACCTCCGGTAACCCAACAAGCACTTGGGGTGAATTGATGGCTATACGATGATGGCAGGCCAGGCTGATCTCAAAACCTCCACCTAATGCCGGGCCATTTAATGCCGCGACCATCGGTTTGCCAGAGGTCTCCATTTTGCGGAGCAGGCTGGAAAAGCCCCAGCACTTGTCGAACAGTTCCTTGGGATCCTGAGGTTTGTTCAGCCTTTCTTCCATGGACTTCAGATCAGCACCTGCGACAAATGACGTTTTGGCCGAGGTCAGGATAATCCCTTTGACAGCACTGTCTGCAAATGCCCGTTCAAGATTAACTTTAAAACTGTCAATAAAGTTTTGGTCCATTACATTAACGGATGAGTCTGGCTGGTCGATGGTCAGGGTACAGATACCATCGTTGTCTACTGCGTAGTGGAAATAATCAATCATGGCACTAGCTCCTTAAAAGCGCTCCTTAAATGCGTTCAATAATGGTGGATGTTGCCATGCCGGCGGCTTCACAGAGACTGACCAGACCATGGGTAATATCCCGCCGTTCCATTTCATCAATCAGGGTGCCCAGGATCATGGCGCCGGTTGCACCCAGTGGGTGACCCATGGCAATAGCTCCACCATTGACATTGATGCTGTCGTGGGAAATAGCAAGCTCTTCCATAAAGGCCAGCACGACAGAAGAGAACGCCTCATTCAATTCCCATAAACCAATATCTGAAGCGGTCATTCCCGCTTTCTTAAGAGCCCGCCGGGCAGAGTCAGCAGGGCCATCCAGCATGATGGTGGGTTCAGAACCGATAGTGGCAGTACTGACAATGCGGGCGCGTGGCTTTAGTCCAAGTTGAGCCCCGAGTTCTCTATTGCCCAGCAAAACAGCTGCGGCACCGTCCACAATGCCGGAGCTGTTACCGGCATGATGAACATGATTGAGTTTTTCCAGCTCCGGGTATTTCTGCAGAGCGATACGATCAAAGCCTGCCTTTTCTCCCATTTTGGCAAAGGAGGGAGATAACTGCCTCAGGGTTTCTGCAGACGTTTCGGGACGGATGGTTTCATCTTTTGATAACAGGGGAATACCCAATGAGTCATTGACAGCAACCACCGAGTTAGAGAAATAACCTTCACGCCAGGCATTATTTGCACGACGATGGCTTTCGGCTGCGTATTCATCACACTGACTGCGGGTAAAACCATATTTGGTGGCCAGCAGATCTGCACTGATGCCCTGAGGCACAAAGCCGGTTTTGAAAGCGATTAATGGGTCGATAGCCCAGGCACCGCCATCACTGCCCATAGGAATACGCGACATGCTCTCCACACCGCCGCCGATGGCCATATCAACCATGCCGGATATCACTTTGGCGGCGGCAAAGTTTATGGCTTCAAGACCAGAGCCGCAGTAACGGTTCAGTTGGATGCCGGGCACGGTTTGAGGGTAGTCAGCATTGAGTGCGGCGATGCGTGCGATATTGCCACCTTGCTCACCCACTGGGACAACACAGCCAAGAATGACATCTTCGATACTTTCGGCAGCCTGGGGGGTTCGGTTTTTGATGGCCTGCAGAGTTTGAGTGGCCAGTTGTACAGGTGTGACTTCATGGAGGGCGCCATTGGCCTTCCCCTTTCCTCTTGGTGTTCTTATATAGTCGTATATATAGGCTTCTGGCACAGTCAGACTCCTTGATTTTTCTTGTTATGGCAAGCTTGCCTGTGGGAGTTTTTCCTATGGTGAACAAGGTTATGGTTAGCTGGACTATTTTAGAAATTTATTATCTGAATAAGCCATTATTCAGGGTGTTTATAGGGCGGTTATGTAGTCCAAGCGGACGATGTTGCAAAAAATGGTGGAGCAACATACTCGGAAAAAAGAACAAGATAGTTGGCTTCGATATGGAAATCAGAAAATTATTGATGGTTGATCATGGTCTGATACCGGGTCTTTTTAACTTTTTTATCAACGGTGGCATTGCCTGGTGGATCAATCAGTCTAAAGACGAAATTCCCCTGTGGGGACAGGAAAGTGTTGCCATGGATTTCATTGCAACTGCTTTTCTCTTACCACTGATTACCTGCCTGATTGTTACGCCAATGGTGGCTGCCAAAATAAAGAAAGGGAAGTTACTGTCTTTGCAGAGGACTCAAGCATTACCGTCCATTCTGAAACCCGTTATTTTGCGTGCCATTATTGTTGGGCTTATAGCAGCGGTTGCTGTGGCATTACCCATCGTCTCTCTCTGGCATTTCTTTGGTCCTGAAAACGTTAGTGTGCTGTCATTTGTTTGGCTGAAAGGTGTGTTTGCTTTTGCGCTGGGCGCGATGTTCTCTTCTCTGATTGCATGGTTGTCTATTCGAGATAATTCTCAAATTCATTCAAGTGGGGGCTTCCCCGCCAATCACGAAGTTATTCATGAACGCTGATTCAAAAACATGGTTCTTTTTAATTTCATGTGGGTAAGCAGGCTTTGCTCACCTTGGTAAAGTCCAGCTTACCTGTCAGCAGATATACCATGATTTTGAAGTG
>OODV01000239.1 GCA_900299555.1 uncultured Endozoicomonas sp. | reverse complement strand
GTAATGGTGGGCACGTCGTTGGTGCCGGTGATGGTGACCGTGACCTGCTGATCCACGGTGCCACCCTGGCCATCGTTCACCGTCACTGTGTAGGTCTGGGTGACCACCTGGTCTCTGGCCAGGTAATCAATATCCCCATCGGGTACGCTGAAGGTCCAGTCCACCTGGCCGGTGCCGTCGTTAGTGGTGTTGTTGCTGATGGTCGGGGTGAAAGTGCCGAGGTACCCGCTGGTGTTGGAAGTGACACTGACGGTCTGCACATCGGTGAGGTCGACATCGGCAATGGTGAAGCTACCGCTGTCGGAGAGGGTGGCGGTGTTCTCGCCACTGGCTCCATCGGCAATCTCGGTGACTGCCCCGGTGACATCGGTGGCGGCGGTAATGGTGGGGACATCGTTGGTGCCAGTGATGGTCACGGTGACCTGCTGATCCACGGTGCCGCCGTTGCCATCATTGACGGTCACGGTGTAGGTCTGGGTCACCACCTGGTCTCTGGCCAGGTAATCGATGTCGGCATCGGGCACGCTGAAGGTCCAGTCCACCTGGCCGGTGCCATCATTGGTAGTGTTGTTGCTGACCGTCGTGGTGAAGGTGCCGAGGTAGCCGCTGGTGTCGGAGGTGATACTGGCGGTCTGCACATCGGTGAGATCAACATCGGCGATGGTGAAGCTGCCGCTGTCGGACAGGGTGGTGGTGTTTTCACCGGTACCGCCATCAACAATCTCGGTCACCGCACCAGTGACATCCGTGGCCGCAGTAATGGTGGGCACGTCGTTGGTGCCGGTGATGGTTACCGCCACCTGCTGATCCACGGTGCCGCCCTGACCATCGTTCACGGTGACGGTGTAGGTCTGGGTGACCACCTGGTCTCTGGCCAGGTAATCAATGTCGGCATCGGGCACGTTGAAGGTCCAGTCCACCTGGCCGGTGCCATCGCCAGTGGTGTTGTTGCTGACCGTCGGGGTGAAGGTGCCGAGGTACCCGCTGGTGTCGGAGGTGACGCTGACGGTCTGCACATCGGTGAGATCAACATCGGCGATGGTAAAGGAACCACTGTCGGACAGGGTGGCGGCATTTTCACCGGTACCGCCGTCAACAATTTCAGTGACCGTGCCGGTGACATCCGTGGCGGCAGTAATGGTGGGCACGTCGTTGGTGCCGGTGATGGTCACGGTGACCTGCTGATCCACGGTGCCACCCTGGCCATCATTGACGGTCACGGTGTAGGTCTGGGTGACCACCTGGTCTCTGGCCAGGTAATCAATATCCCCATCGGGTACGCTGAAGGTCCAGTCCACCTGGCCGGTGCCATCGCCGGTGGTGTTATTGCTGACCGATGGGGTAAAGGTGCCGAGGTAACCGCTGGTGTCGGAGGTGACGCTGACGGTCTGCCCATCGGTGAGATCAACATCGGCGATGGTGAAAGAACCATTGTCGGATAACGTGGTGGTGTTTTCACCGGTACCGCCATCAACAATTTCAGTGACCGCGCCGGTGACATCCGTGGCCGCAGTAATGGTGGGGATGTCGTTGGTGCCGGTGATGGTCACGGTGACCTGCTGATCCACGGTGCCGCCCTGGCCATCATTGACGGTCACGGTGTAGGTCTGGGTGACCACCTGGTCTCTGGCCAGGTAATCAATATCCCCATCGGGCACGCTGAAGGTCCAGTCCACCTGGC
>OODV01000553.1 GCA_900299555.1 uncultured Endozoicomonas sp. | reverse complement strand
CACCGTATTTGGCACAGCTGAAACGACGGGTGTGAACGGTCTCCGATGTGTCGCCTTCCTCAAGCTGAAATCGTGCCTGCCAACCGGTTTGCCCATCCCGCAGTGTGTATTTTTCAATTTTTATCATGACTGGTGATGATTCCCTGTGTCGTGGGTTGCAGGTCTGGCGTCAGCCTGTCCTCCTGAAGGTGCGCGATTATTAACCACTTGGAAGGTGTAAGTATTGATACGTATCAATACTTATTGTTGCCACGTTTTGACAGGGGAGTCCATGGTTGAATCGTGTTGCAGATTAATAGCTTTCAAACTCTGATATGGCCATCTGTTTCCGTTCCGGGCTGGTGTGGAGGTATTTGGCGGTGACATCCAATGACTCATGGCCCATCAGTTCCTGGATGGTGACAAGATCCACTCGAAGCTCAGCAAGACGGGTGCCGAAGGTATGCCGCAACCCATGGAAATCGATTTTGCCGGTCAGTCCTGCCGCTTCCCTGGCTTTATACCAGCGTCGGTCAATGTACTTGTGACTGGCTCTCTGGCCAGAGCTATTTGGGAATACCTGGTCGGTGTGGCCCGTTTGGTCGAGCCAGTCTTTGAGAATGGTGGCTGATACGGCGTTTAGGGGAATGTAGCGGGTTTGTAATGATTTGGTGCGTGCTTTCTTTTTAGGATAGCTGTCGGAATGGTCCCCCATACCCACCACGGTAATGACCCCGGACGTGAAGTCAATGTCGTTTACCTTAAGGTTGAGCAGTTCACCTTTGCGCATGCCGGTGTGGATGGCCACCATGACTAATGGCCGGAGCATATCGGCAAACTTGCCTTCGTACTGGTTATCCAGTTCCCGACGGTACTCGTCGTATTGATCCAGACCGGCCATGAGTTTTTTCTCATAGTCACGGGTCAGGTATTTGATCTTTTTGCTCTTGTCCTCTTTGAGCCGTTTGACTTCGGACATCGGGGTTTTCTCCAGATAGCCAGCCGCGACGGCTTTGGTCAGAATGCCCCGAAGATCGTTCATAATCCGGTTGCCACCCGTGGGGGCGCCGGGGTAATTGTTGAGCCACTTGCTCATATCAAAGGCGGTAATCTGGGACATGGGCTTATCAAGCCACTTTGCGAAATGACGTTTGATGTTTTTCTCGGCTTCGTCCGCCGTTACCTCAGGGGTGACGCTTCTGAAGTCGCCTTCAATAAAAGTCCGCAGGGTATTTTGTCGGTTTTTTTCAATCGCCTTGCGACGCTCTCGCTTTTGTTCCTGCGGGTCGTTACCCGTTGCCACATCCCCAGAAGCTGCTCTTGCCATTGTCCGGGCCTGTTCGACGGTAATCTCCCCATGCTTGCCAAGGGGGTGTTTTCGGTTGGTTCCGGTAACGGGGGATTTGTATTCGTAGTAGAAGTACTTGCCGGTTTTCTTTAACTGGCAGGAGAACCCACGGATCTCATTGTCCCTGAGGGCTTTCTCACCCATTTTTGATACACTGCTTTCAGTGATTTTCTTGATCATCTCC
>OODV01000199.1 GCA_900299555.1 uncultured Endozoicomonas sp. | reverse complement strand
CAAGATCAATAGACATTCATGATAAGGTTATCGGGGAGTTTATCTCCCGAAACCACTATCAACAGTTCTGATACATCACCAACTAAAGTATCAGGTAAAGTGTAGAAGTTCAGACCTCATCAATCACCAGCACCGAGTAGCCTTGCAGGTCATACCATTGGTGAGGATCAGTAAAATGCGTCCAGTGCAGGTTCAGATGCTCGAAGTCCTTAAAGGTCAGTTCCACGCCTTCAGGTGTATTCTTCTCGATCTCCAATACTTTCTGAACTTGTGAAGCTGGATAGCAGATTTTCACCCACTTCAGCCATTGCCTCAGTGGATCATGCTGTTGAAAAGCCCGTTCCAGAAATGGCGCATCCTTCAGTTCTACATTGTCCCTACCCGACCCCTCTGTTGTTTTCTATCCGGAGGGTGGTTAATCACCCTATTCTCACTTCAGAACACGTCCAAGTGAATATTGCCCTCCCTGACTGGTGATAACAAGATCTACCCCCCCTTCTACAGGAACCTCTTCAGACTCTTCCACCAACTGATAAAAGACATTTCTATTTATCAAGGCATTAAGCTGGTCCCTGACTCGAATGTAGGGGGCTGGCTCTTTTGTCAGAGAGTCCTCCATCATAATCAGCGGATGCACCTTATCCAAAGCTACTTTGTCTCCAATATTGGTGGTAAATAGGTACTGTTTGCCATGATCACCATCTATTATTTCTGCTCGAACAATTACAAATGGAGCATCATCTACCTGAATTCTAACCTTCTCAACTGGGGTCACCAGATAATAGCAGTCATCATCATCACGCCTTAATACCGATGCAAATAGCTTTACCATCGCCTCTCTGCCAATAGGTGAGCCGTTATAATGCCATTGGCCATCTCTACTGATTCGCATATCGATATCACCACAGAATGGAGGGTTCCAGCTATGGACGGGAGGCAAGCCCTGTTTTTTCTTAAGGAATTGCAGGCTTGAGGCAATGTCACGTGGATTGGATGGTTTGCTCACAACAACTTCTCCAATTGGCAATGATTGGTTTATCCACTATTTCGATCAATAAGGAAATATCAATTTTTTGGTGTTTTTCAGTGTGCTACCAGAGTAAGTGCTAAAACGCATGGAAAGCCGTCAGTATTATCTCTATTTATAATCTCAACCATCACAAATGCTAACATAAAGGAATAAATATTGGATCCAGGGTTGGAGCATGGAACTTTTCAAAATGGTTGCGGGATATCTGACTGACTGGTTGAGTCGCAATACTCAGGAAAAAGACAGCCCATTATGCGATTTCCAACGTATACGCCATGAAGTTAAGCCCTGCGATGTCCTCTTGGTTGAAGGACGCTCCAGAGTGAGTCAGGTTATTAAGCAGACAACTCAAAGTCCATGGTCTCATGCAATGCTTTACATTGGTCGACTTCATGATATTGAGGATGATAGGGTCCGACAGGTTGTCAGCAAGGCTTATGGTGGATCTCCTGATGAACAGCTGGTCATTGAAAGCGAGTTGGGGATTGGTACAGCTATTCAGCCTCTGAATAGCTATGAAGGCGAACATTTACGGATATGTCGACCTAAGGGCATTAGCTATAGCGATAGTCAGAAAGTAGTACATTATGCTATCAGTCGATTGGGCATGGATTATAACGTTCGGCAAATTCTTGATTTAGCTAGATTCTTCTTTCCCTATTCTTTTCTCCCCAGACGTCTTGGTTCTTCATTGTTTCAACATTCCCCAGGCCAGGAAACAAAAACGGTTTGCTCCACAATGATTGCTGAAGCCTTTAGCTTCATCCATTTTCCAATACTTCCACTGGTAAAGCATGACAGCGAGTCAGGGGTTCAGCTTTTTCAGCGAAACCCAAAGCTCTGCACACCCAGTGACTTTGATTACTCCCCCTACTTTCAGATCATAAAGTATCCATTTCTGGATTACGGTCATCATGCTGATTATCGCCTGCTACCATGGCATGGGCATGGAGTACTTGAAGGCAGGGAGGCCGACTTCTATATGTCTTCCAAGCAAATCCGGCAGCTGCAGAAAGAAAGCACTGTTGATGATGAAGGTTTGCAAGACTCCTCGTTCTTTCCGGGTGATAATAAGAAGGATTGTGGTGAGAGTGATCCAATATCAACGCATTAAATGAGGTAAAAAGCCTGATAGTCAGGCAAAAAGAAACCCGCGCTTCTGGGGGAAGAAGGCACGGGCTAAGAACATTAGGAGTGAAACATAGGTACACAATCCAAGTACCGAGGTCATTTCCGACCTAGACTGGTTCGATCGTAGGGGGAAGTCGATCAAACCAGCGTGGTAAGTATGATTCAGAATCAGAATACGTCCATTGAATTTTAAGACCTTTTCATAATAATAAGATGCATTAAAAGAATTAGAGTTTTGCGCTATTTTGTTTCCATTTAATCATCCATAAACCGGAGTATAGGGGCTGAACTACTCTCCCTAGCAGAGATAGAACACTGTTTTGCCATGTATGGAATAACCAAGAATTGAATACTATTGATAAATGAGTGTTCTACTTAGTACAGCAATTGAATACTCTTCAAGTCGAGTGCAACCCGAGGGGCTGTGTCTGGGCTGCACGAACAAGATATCAGGAGAGAGGAAGATTAAGCTGTTCATACAGTGCATCGCAACGCTGAGCCAATGCTTTATCAATAGCAAGCACACCACTTCCTTCTTCTGACTGATGGGTTCCCCAAGCCACAGAAACCCTTCCCCACTCAATCACAATGCGAGGGTGATGGATGTGAGCTTCGGCAAGACAAGCAATGGCATTACAAAATGCCAGGGCACGAGAGTATTTCTTAAATACAAAGGTTTTTTCAATGTGATCAATATTGTCATATTGACAGGAAATCCACTCACTCATACTTGCACTCCTATATTGATTATTGAATAAAGACAGAAAAACAGTCTAATTCAAATATACGGGGTTAGCATCAGAAATGCAGGTATGTGGAATGTCTGGCCATGCTGATGTGCGGTTATTTGAATTATGTCATAGCCAGTGTCCTGCAGCTTGCCTACCGGTAACAGCCCAACGCACGGGATTGAGTAGTTACCGGATGCCTACTGAACTGCTAATTCAGCTTAATAGAATTATGCCTTCTCAGTTTCTGCTTCAGCCTCTTCAGACTTCAATTGTTCAAGCTCTTGAGTCGCTGTGTTCAGCTGCTGAGTAAGCTGCTTTTGCTTGCTCTTCAGGCCACTGTTTTCACCAGTGAGCGTACGATTCTGCTCTTGAAGACGCTTGATTTGCTTCTTCATTCGGTCAGGATTGCTAGCTCTCAGGTCTTTCAGCTCATTTTCCATATTTTTCAGCTGGGCAGCGGATTTTTCAGCTTTCTTCTCAGCAGTTTCCAAGCGAGATTTGAGCTGACTTACTTCCCGATTGTGCTGCTCTGTAATTTCAATAAGAGCTGCCAGGCGTTGCTGTTCAATGATATCCATTTCATTGCTTGTATCAATACTTCCGCCCATGCTCAGGGTACCCATAGATTCGATTACCTCCGGGGAGTTTTATTGGATAGGAAAAAATAAAAAGCTTCTACCAGCGCGACGTTTACGCACTGAAGCGAGAGAAAAATTAAGAAGATATGAGTTATTCTTCATTAAGCGGCTGGTAAATAGCAGAATATCAGTAGACTAGGTGGCGGATTCTAATACATAAAACAGGATATGAAAAGCTCTGACTGGAAAATTCCGAAAATTATTGCGGGCATAATCGCCCGATTCCAAATCCGATGTTGCCAGATGGCAATATAGCCGGCGCGAAAAGCCATATGATCAGCCAGTTTTATAGGATAACCTCATTGCAGGTATGAGTTAATGATGTATTGTACTTTATGAAAATAACGCTCTAAACAAGTGCTTGGAATAATGCGAGACACAATTACCTTTTTGCCTGAAAATGTTACTGAATTCCCTCCTTTGGATTATGCGCTTGAGAAACCAGAGGGCTTATTGGCTGTTGGGGGAAACCTGCAAGTGAATACGTTGGTCATGGCCTATCAGCGGGGCATTTTCCCCTGGTTTAACGATGGTGATCCGATCCTGTGGTGGTCTCCATCACCAAGAATGGTTTTCACCCCCGGGGAGCTTCATATTTCTCGATCCCTGAGAAAGCTGCTTCGAAAGAACATTTATCAGGTTACCTTTGATTGTGATTTTCCCGCAGTGATGCATGGCTGTGCAGCTATTCGCCGAGACTCGGAAGGCACCTGGATTACCACCGATATGATTAATGCCTATTTAGCATTACATAATGCCGGCTATGCCCACTCTGTTGAGATCTGGCGGACAGGCAAATTGGTTGGAGGTCTCTACGGCGTTGCTCTGGGTAAGATCTTTTATGCTGAATCCATGTTCAGCATCGAAAACAACACTTCAAAGATTGCCATGGCCGCACTGTCAGATCTGCTTTCAAGATGGCAGTTTGAGTTAGTCGATTGCCAGATCCATTCGGCTCACCTTGAATCAATGGGAGCCTGGTTGATGCCCAGAAATCAATTTTCCGATTATCTCAAACGGTATTGCTCAGAGGTGTCTTCCTGTGCAAACTGGAAACAGGAATGGCAATGGAATGACCATCAACAATGAGCCAGTACAAAGATCTGAAATTTTATGCCACACAACCCCATGAGTGCAGTTATCTGCCAGAGGAGCAGGCAACCACATTATTCATGGATCCCGAGATTTTACTCGATCAACAGTTATGCAGCGATCTTGCTGAGTTAGGATTTCGAAGAAGCGGGCAACACATATACCGGCCACATTGCAGTCATTGCAAATCATGTATACCGGCAAGAATACCGGTTGAACTCTTTATGATGCGTAGAACACAGCGAAAGACCTGGAATAGAAATTTGAGCCTGATGGTGGATCGGGTGCCAGCAAGTTACCAGGATGAGCATTATCAGCTGTATGAGCGCTACATCAACCAATGCCATCAGGATGGTGACATGTATCCTGCATCTGTTGAGCAATACTCACCATTCTTGGTGGAGAGCCCCCCGTTTACTTCATTCTATGAATTCCGACTCAAAGGACAGCTACTGGCAGTATCTGTCGTAGACCACCTGAAAACCAGCCTTTCGGCTATCTATACCTTTTACGACCCTGATTTCTCGAAGCGTAGCCTTGGACAATATTGTATTTTATGGCTCATTCAGGAAGCGAAAAAGCTGGGATTACCCTATCTCCAGCTTGGCTATTGGATCCGAAACTGTCAGAAAATGAATTACAAAATTGAGTACCGTCCTGTTGAGCTTTATATCAGTCAGGAGTGGAGGCAATTGAAATAATTCTCTTGCAGATCAAGGGTGCTTTGCTTTACAAATTATTTTCAGGCAGAATGCCCAGCAAATTTAATCAAGCCGTACCAACCCCTCTGAGGTAGTTATTTAATGGCAAAAGAAGAGAGTCTGGAAATGGAGGGTGTTGTTATCGACACCCTTCCAAATACTATGTTTCGTGTAGAACTGGAAAATGGTCATGTTGTTACTGCACACATTTCCGGCAAAATGCGCAAAAATTATATCCGAATTCTGACTGGCGACCGGGTAAAAGTAGAGCTCACTCCATATGATCTGACCAAAGGTCGAATCACTTACCGCTCTCGCTAAAACAGGGGCCTCAGCCCCTGAGTTTTTTACCTCTATCCAGCCCCACCATCGATAGCCTCAAGATCTGAAGCTTTGCTTTTAGCTGCTTCAAATTTAAGGTAAAGCTCCTCTTTTCGAACCGTAACTTTAACGTTGCCACCATTCTCCGCAAGCTTACCGAAGAGAATCTGCTCAGCCATTGGCTTCTTCAAATGCTCCTGAATGATTCGTCCCATGGGTCTTGCACCCATTAGACGATCAAATCCCTTCTCGGCTAACCAGCCTCTGGCCTTATCATCAACATCTAACTGAACCCGTTTTTCATCCAATTGGGCCTGCAGCTCAGTCAAGAACTTATCGACAACATGTTTAATGATATCGTCATTCAGTGAGGCAAAAGGAATAATCGCATCCAGGCGGTTCCTGAACTCAGGTGTAAACGTCTTCTTGATAGCTTCATTGCCATCAGTCGTATGATCCTGCTCCAGGAAGCCAATTGAGCTTCGGGTCATATTCGCAGCGCCAGCGTTAGTGGTCATGATAAGTATGACGTTCCGGAAGTCTGCTTTACGACCATTGTTATCCGTCAGAGTGCCGTGATCCATAACCTGTAATAGCAGGTTAAAGACATCAGAGTGACCCTTTTCAATCTCATCCAGTAATAAAACACAGTGAGGTGTTTTATTAATAGCTTCAGTTAGCAGGCCACCCTGATCAAAACCAACGTAACCTGGAGGCGCGCCAATTAACCTCGATACGGTGTGTGCCTCCATATACTCAGACATATCAAAGCGCACCAGCTCAATACCAAGAGCTTTAGCCAATTGACGACAAACCTCTGTTTTACCAACCCCGGTAGGGCCTGAGAACAAAAAAGAACCAACGGGCTTTTCAGGTGCCTTGAGCCCTGCCCTGGATAATTTAATAGCAGTAGCTAAAGATGCAATCGCGTCATCCTGACCAAAAACTACCATTTTCAGGTTGCGTTCAAGCTTACCAAGCAACTCCTTATCAGAAGAAGAAACTGACTTAGGCGGAATTCTTGCCATCTTTGCTACGATGCTTTCTACATCATCAACATCAATGACTTTCTTTCTGCTTTCTTCGGGCTGGAGACGCTGATAGGCCCCTGCTTCATCAATAACATCAATAGCCTTATCCGGCATATGACGGTCATTAATATAACGACCAGCTAATTCGGCAGCTGCTTTTAATGCTTCATCAAGGTATTGGATTTCATGATGTTCTTCGAATTTTTTCTTAAGCCCAAGGAGGATTTGGATAGTATCTTCAACACTGGGCTCAGTAATATCGACTTTCTGGAACCTTCGGGCAAGAGCTCGGTCTTTTTCAAAAATGCCACGAAATTCCTGAAACGTTGTCGAGCCGATGCAACGTAACTCTCCAGAGGTGAGCATTGGCTTAAGAAGGTTTGATGCATCCATCACACCACCCGATGCCGCACCCGCACCTATGATAGTATGAATCTCATCAATGAACAAAATAGCATGATCATGCTTCTTAAGTTCACTCAATAACTGTTTGAATCTCTTTTCGAAATCGCCGCGATACTTGGTGCCAGCCAAAAGCGAGCCCAAGTCCAGAGAATACACAATAGCCTTGGACAGAACTTCTGGCACATCACCATCAACAATGCGTCGGGCAAGACCTTCAGCAATGGCTGTCTTTCCCACGCCTGCCTCACCAACCAGTAATGGGTTGTTCTTACGGCGACGAGTTAGAATCTGGCAAACACGCTCAACTTCTTCGGTCCGGCCAACCAGTGGATCAATTCTACCAAGGCGAGCTTGATCGTTCAGATCCGTAGCGTATAGCTTAAGAGGATTCTTGCTGCTGCCGCTTGGTGATTCTGGCTCCATATCATCAGTCAGATCATGACCAAGCTCTTCAAGCTCCTGACCCGGGGTTTTGGAAATGCCATGAGCGATAAAATTAACAACATCTATTCGAGCTACATCCTGCTGTTTCAGAAAGTAAACAGCCTGACTCTCCTGCTCACTGAATATCGCGACAAGTACATTAGCTCCGGTAACCTCTTTCTTACCTGAACTTTGAACATGAAAAACAGCCCGCTGGAGTACTCTTTGAAAACCAAGTGTTGGCTGAGTTTCTCGTTCATTGTCATCATCAGAGATTAGTGGTGTTGTTGAGCTGACAAACTCTGTGAGATCCTGGCGAAGTTTATTGAGATCAATGCCACAAGAAACCAGGACTCTTGCTGCGGACTCATTATCAAGCAAGGCAAGTAAAAGGTGCTCCACAGTCATAAATTCATGACGGTTATCACGGGCATCTTTAAATGCATTATTCAGTGTTGCTTCGAGGTCTTTGTTGAGCATATGGTGTAACCTTGAAAACGCTAATTGGCCTTTTCTGTCTTGCACAGCAGGGGATGGTCGTTTTCTCTGGAATATTCATTAACCTGCTGAGCCTTGGTTTCCGCGACATCCTTGCTGTATACACCACAAACTGCTTTTCCCTGAGTGTGTACCATCAGCATAATTTGAGTCGCCTTATCCTCCGGCATACTGAAAAACTTCCCCAGTACCTCAACAACAAAATCCATTGGTGTAAAATCATCATTCAGGAGCAAGACCTGATACATGGGAGGGGGAGCCAGTCTAGTTTTTTCCGGAACGACTGCAACGTCCAGATCACCTTCCTGTTCCTCTCCCTCTTTTTCCAAGCTTAGACGAAACAGTTCGAGATTACTCATGGTTTTATGACTGCCAACCTTCAATATCCAACTTTACTGTCCGGTAACTCGCACCATAATAATGATGCCTAAAGCTACTACTGCCAATCATAATAAAAACAACGAGTACAAATAACTGATCGGCACTGTTTACAGACATTTGATAACAGAAGATAAATCTAGTGTACGTATGTTAAGAAGTTGGCAATATTGCCAAGACTTCCTTTCTCATTCTAAAGATACTTGAGCAAATCACAATGATGAGCTACCAGAAATTGATCAGATAACTTATTTGTCAGAAGTGAGAAAAATGAGAAAAACTTATAGTGAACAGATTTAATACAAAAAAGCCGGAAAATGGATTTCCGGCTTTAACTTGTTAAAAATTTACTGAAAAAATCACATGTGATTAATAATTTCATCAGCAAATTCAGAGCACTTGACCAGTTTTGCACCGTCCATCAGTCGCTCAAAATCGTAAGTAACGGTCTTGGCTGCAATAGCTCCATCCATACCCTTTATAATGAGATCAGCAGCTTCATTCCACCCCATGTGGCGAAGCATCATTTCAGCTGAAAGGATAACAGATCCAGGGTTAACCTTGTCCTGACCTGCGTACTTTGGTGCTGTACCGTGAGTGGCCTCAAACACTGCAGTTGGCGCACCAATATTTGCACCAGGTGCGATACCGATACCACCTACCTGGGCTGCCAGTGCATCGGAGATGTAGTCACCATTGAGGTTCAACGTAGCAATAACATCATACTCTTCAGGGCGAAGCAGAATCTGCTGCAGGAAAGCGTCGGCAATGACATCCTTAATGACAATGTCTTCACCGGTGTTCGGGTTTTTGACTGTGTGCCATGGACCACCATCCAAAGGCTGGCCACCAAAATATTCTACGGCAGTCTCATAGCCCCAGTCTTTGAAAGAGCCTTCAGTAAATTTCATGATGTTACCCTTGTGAACCAGGGTAACAGACTTACGATTATTATCGATGGCAAACTGAATGGCTTTTTTTACCAGTCGCTCAGTACCTTCTCTGGAAACAGGCTTAACACCAATACCGCAATCTTTTTCAAAGCGGATTTTGGTAACACCCATTTCATCACGGAGGAAATTAATGAGTTTATCAGCTTCTGCACTACCAGCTTTCCACTCAATACCGGCATAGATGTCTTCCGAGTTTTCACGGAAGATGACCATGTCTGTCTTTCCTGGCTCTTTAACAGGACTTGGTACGCCCTGGAACCAACGAACCGGACGGATACAGGCAAACAGGTCCAGTTCCTGACGAAGCGCTACATTCAGCGAGCGAATGCCTCCACCCACAGGGGTAGTCAGAGGGCCCTTAATACTGACAACATATTCTTTAAGAGCTTCCAGTGTTTCTTCCGGCATCCAAGTGTTTTCATCGTACACCTGAGTCGCTTTTTCACCACAGAAGACTTCCATCCACTCAACTTTGCGCTTACCTTCGTAAGCTTTTTCAACCGCTGCATCAACTACTTTAAGCATGGCTGGTGATACATCAACACCAATGCCATCGCCTTCAATGTAAGGGATAACAGGGGTGTCTGGAACATTCAGGGAGAGGTCCTCGTTGACAGTGATTTTGTCACCGCTGGCAGGCACCTTGATCTTTTGGTATCCCATTATCAACTCCGTTCTCTAATCATCGGTTTGGCCAGATGAAAGCCTGGTTCGACGCTACTTTTTTCTTAATATCAAAGCCGTTATATAAACAGGCAGTTGAATCCGACAGTCATGTTAGAAAAACGTATAACCGACAACAAAAACTCTGTCTGGACAACGCCATGGCTCATGAAATAGCGCGTATACCATATACCATCCTTAATCAGGAATAAATGAAGATTTGTTACAAAAGCGAAACAGTCATCTGGATTTACCACTATAAATTTCAAGCATTCTGGCGCTTATTTGCTGGTAAAGGTAAAATATGCAGCTATTTTTTGACAGGTGGCAGTATTCCCCAGTGATAAAACAACCTTCCCTTCCCCCACAGACCTCTTCGCAACACGCTGCAAAGAACCCCCGGGTCATTGTTGGCATGTCCGGCGGTGTTGATTCATCCGTATCCGCTTTGCTTCTGCAGCAGCAGGGCTACCAGGTGGAAGGTCTCTTCATGAAGAACTGGGAAGAGGATGACGGCTCTGAATATTGTACCGCCATGACTGATCTGGCTGATGCCCAGGCGGTATGTGATAAACTGGGCATTAAATTGCATAAAGCTAATTTTGCCGCAGAATACTGGGATAACGTTTTTGAGCATTTCCTTCATGAGTATCGCAATGGCAGAACGCCTAACCCTGACATCCTCTGTAACAAGGAAATCAAATTCAAGGCATTCCTGGATTACGCGCTGACGCTGGGCAGTGATTTAATTGCCATGGGGCATTATTGTCGCAGGATTGACCGGAATGGTCACAGCTATCTGGTCAAAGGGGTTGATAATAACAAGGATCAAACCTACTTCTTGCATGCCGTCAATGAGGCACAAATTGCCAGAACTCTGTTTCCCGTAGGAAAGCTTGAAAAGCCGGAAGTACGGCGTATAGCAGAAGAGCACGGGTTGATTACGCATAATAAAAAAGACAGTACGGGTATTTGCTTTATTGGTGAACGCCGGTTTAAGGATTTTCTTCAGCAGTACCTGCCTGCCCAACCGGGCAATATTGAAACCGTTGAAGGTACAGTAATCGGTGAACATTCCGGGCTGATGTATCATACCATTGGCCAACGACAGGGACTCGGCATCGGCGGGTTGAAAAATGCAAATGAAGAACCCTGGTATGTTCTGGATAAAGACCTCGAAAGAAATGCCCTGATCGTCGGCCAGGGCAAAGATCACCCCCTGCTATTCTCCCAGAGCCTGACATGTTCACATATTGACTGGGTCTCAGGCGAAGCACCGGTAATGCCCTGTAAGCTCAAGGCAAAAGTACGTTATCGCCAGCAGGATCAGAGCTGTGTCCTGACCAGAAAAGCTGATGGCGATTATCAGGTTACATTTGAACATCCGCAAAGAGCAGTAACTCCAGGCCAGTCAGTGGTTTTCTATGACGACCAGGTCTGTCTTGGCGGTGGTGTTATTGAAACACGGACTTAAAAGGGGTGTGTCGCGCTGACCCGCGATACGCTTCCGGCATCTATTTGACCCTCAGGGCACATAGAAAGCGTTCTCAACCACAACGAAAACTCCCAGAGAAGAAGATTGGTGCGATATTCTACAAAGGATCAGGCGGCTGCATTATCTGGTGTATTCCAGGCCGCAGAGCTGGTAGACAAATTGGCCAGAACCGGGCAATTAAATGAAGAGGCTCTGACCCCTTCTATCCATAGCATTTTTGTCACTTCACCCGGTGATGTGTCAGAGGTGTACGGCGGCTTCGACAAATTGATGATGGGTCGTAAAACGCTGGACTCCGTTCTGAGCAGAGACAGCTCTGCGATTCAGGGAGACGTTATACGTTATGCTCTGGCTCTGATCCATATTGAGAAGAAGCTCAGCAGAAACCCGAAAATGCTCCATACCATTGGCCAACGGCTGAGTAGAACCAAAGAGCAGGTGGAACATTTTGGCATGCTTCACGAAAATGTGATGTCCAGTCTTGCCAGTATCTACCTCGATACTATCAGCACCTTCAGAACACGAGTTCAGGTTGCCGGTGATATGCGTTATTTGCAGAATCCGGTCAATGCCAACCGGATCCGCGCGATCCTTTTAGCCGGTATTCGCTCTGCTACCCTCTGGCGCCAGTGTGGTGGCAGTCGCTGGCATTTGTTCATCAGCCGTAAAAAGCTACAGGATGGCCTGAATAGCCTCTAAACGTTTACATGGGTACTTCCCGGTACCTATTCATATACATTTTGAAAAAGCATCAGATGCATGGTATCCGGCAATGATTAGAAACTGTCATAGGTATCAGTTATGATGCGCCCTTTTCCCCCTGAGCTTAAGGCATAAAACATGGAGCTGAATGCACTGACCGCCGTCTCTCCCATTGACGGACGTTATGGTGACAAGACTCAATCCCTCAGAACCATTTTCAGTGAATATGGATTGATTCGATTCCGGGTAGCTGTTGAGGTTCGCTGGCTGCAAACTCTTGCCAACCATCCGGCTATTACGGAGGTTCCGGCGTTTTCAGACAAGGCGAATCAGCTATTGGATAGTCTGGTGACTGATTTTTCCATGGTTGAAGCTGAACGGGTCAAAGAGATTGAACGAACGACAAATCACGATGTGAAAGCGGTTGAATATCTTATCAAAGAGCGTTTTCAGGGTAATGAGGAACTGGCGTCTATCAGCGAGTTTGTCCATTTTGCCTGCACTTCGGAAGATATTAATAACCTTTCCCATGGATTAATGCTGAAAACCGGTATGGACGAAGCAGTCCTGCCTGTAATGCGCACGATTATCGAGTCCATTGAAAACCTGGCCAAAACCCATGCCAGCCAGCCAATGCTATCTAGAACTCATGGCCAGACAGCATCACCGACAACGCTGGGCAAGGAAATGGCCAATGTTGCCTATCGCCTTAAGCGACAGCTTAAACAGATAGAAAGCATAGTACCGATGGGAAAAATCAACGGTGCGGTTGGCAACTACAACGCTCACTTCTCGGCTTACCCTGAAGTTAACTGGGCTGAACATGCTGAACGGTTCGTTACCAGCCTTGGCCTTGATTGGAATCCCTACACAACTCAGATTGAGCCCCATGATTACATTGCAGAATTGTATGACGCCATTTGCCGTTTCAATACCATTCTGATTGATTTCGACAGGGATGTCTGGGGTTACATCTCTCTGGGATATTTTAAGCAGAAGACTGTGGCCGGAGAGGTTGGTTCCTCCACCATGCCTCATAAAGTGAACCCGATTGATTTTGAAAACTCTGAAGGCAACCTGGGTATCGCCAATGCCATCATGCAGCATCTTGCGGCAAAGCTTCCAGTTTCCCGCTGGCAGCGTGACCTGACGGATTCAACCGTATTGCGTAACATGGGTGTTGGTCTGGGACAAAGTCTTATTGCTTATGCGGCCACACTGAAAGGCATTGGCAAACTTGAAGCTTCCCCTGCCCGTATTGAACAAGACCTTGATAACGCCTGGGAAGTGCTGGCGGAGCCGATTCAAACCGTGATGCGTCGCTATGGTATTCAGCAGCCTTACGAGAAACTCAAGGCACTGACCCGTGGTCAGGATGGTATTACCAAGGCTTCCCTGGCAACCTTTATTGATGGTCTGGAGCTTCCAGCCAATATTAAAGAGGAACTCAAGGCACTGACCCCTGCTACCTATATCGGTAATGCTGTTGATCAGGCTCTGGCAATCTGAGCTAAGACGAACTGGCTGGGGCTTTTTTTCTGAAAATGGGTAGCAATAGGATAAGAAACAGATAGATAAAAACCATCAGGGTAAAACAATAAACAAATGCCAGCATGGACGATTGCTGCTTGAGTAAAGCAGCAATCTGTTCTAGAAAAACGGTATTTGTCATACCCTGTCCTGCAACTTCAGCATAATTCTGTAAGAGCCTGTTATCTGGCGATAAACTACCCCCAAGACTATGCCACTCCAGTTGTTTCACATAACTGAAATAGGTGTTAATAACCGCAATTCCAATCGATGACCCAATAGTCCGGCAAAGATTAAACATAGCGGTTCCACCCGTGATGAACGTTGGATCAAGGGTAGAGAAAGCAATTTTCGATAATGGAGCAAATACAAGACCCAACCCTGCACCTTGAATAATCGATGGAAGAACAATCCAGAACGGATCTATTTCCAGAGAGTACAAACTCATCTGCCAAACACCCACAGCATTGAGTACAAGGCCGACAAAAATCAGAATCCGACTGTCCAGCTTATCCATCAAGGGTGCTGCCATAATCAGCACAACCGCCGATGCTATCCCTCTCGGAGCCATTATAAAACCTGATGTCTCAACGGGATAATTGAGCAACTCCTGAAGAAGCATGGGTTGCAGCTGAAGGACACCAAAGGTCCCCACAGCAAAACAGCTTACAATAAGACAGGAAATTGCAAGATTGCGGTCTTTTAGCAGCCACACAGGTGCGATCTCACCTTTGCTCCAGAATGAGCGAATAATAAAAGCGGTGATCAGCAAAACACTGATGATGGTAGAGAGCAGGATAAAGTCTGAACTGAACCAGTTTTTCTCATTACCTTGAGAAAGCACCATTTGCAGTAACCCTATCCCAAGAGCCATTGTTATAATCAAAAGCCAGTCTACCGATGACTTACCTCGATTACTGATCTGTATATTTCTGAATATCAGTAACAGGCACACACCACCTACTGGCAAATTGATATAGAACACCCAACGCCAATTAAGATGCTCCGTGAGAATGCCCCCAATAACCGGTCCAAGAACAGGGCCGACCATAACACCAATAGCAAACAGCGCCATGGCTCTTCCCTGCTCTTCTTTTGGGTAGACCTGCATTAGAACTGACTGACTCAGCGGGATAACCGCTGCACCAAATATCCCTTGAAATATCCTGAAAAAGATCATTTCCATCAGTGAGTCAGCCTAACCACACATGGCTGACATTAAAATAAACCCAGCGATGGAATAAAGCAGCAACTGACGCTCACCAAAGCGCAAGGTCAGAAAGCCCGCTAAAGGAATAAAAATAGCTTCCGCCATACTGAAACTGGTCAATACCCAGGTAATCTGCTCAGAAGTGGCTCCCAGGGTCCCCATCATGTCCGGCAATGCAACATTTGCTACCGTCATGTCAATCAACACCATCAACGAGGATAAAATGATGGTAATGGTAATTGCCTGACGGCTGATATTATTGCTCATGATCAGCAGCTATCGTATCTACTGTTACAGTGGCGCTGGCACCTACTCTCAAAGGTTCTTTTCCGCGCTGATTGTCGGCATCTGCCAGCCGCACACTTACCGGAAAACGCTGAGTGATCTTCACCCAGTTACCCGTCGCATTTTCCGGGGGCAACAGTGAAAAGGCTGAACCGCTGGCAGGAGAAATTGATTCCACTTTCCCAGAAAAACTTGAATCTGGATACATATCCAACTGGACACTGGCTGACATGCCGGGTTGAATCCGGCCAAGATCATCTTCCTTAAAATTCGCCTGAATCCAGAAGCTTTCTGTAACAACCAATGGCATCAATGCCTGCCCAGCAGAAACAACGCTTCCTGGATGGACATTAACTTTCCCCAGCTCACCGTCTGCTGGTGCTGCAATATTGGTGTAAGAGAGATTCAACGTGGCGAGCATCAAAACAGCTGCAGCTTCCTGGACTGCAGGAGCTTCTTCGCCTTCAGCCCCCTGCTCTGCGATCAGTTGCGCCATATGGGCTCTTGCACTGGTAAGGCTATCCTGTGCTGTTGCCAATGCTGCCCTGGCGGTATCTGCTTCCTGCTGTGGAAGAACACCTTCTGAAACCAGTGTCATGGTTCGTCTGAAGTTGAGTTGGACTTTTCGAAGATTTGCCGCTGCCGTTGAGATATTGCTACTCGCAGCCAGTATTCCTTCGCTGGCCGCTTCATTTTCTTCAGTAGCTACTTGATAGGATGCCTTCGCTTTATTCAGTTGCGCCTCATAGAAAGAAGGGTCTATTTGAAGTAGCATTTCTCCCGCATGGACATGCTCATAATTGTCGACATTAACGACACTGATTCGTCCCCCTATCTGGGGGGCTATATAAATAATATTGCCATGGACATAGGCATCATTCGTGCTGGGATAGTTCTTCTGGTGTTCAAAATAGAAATAGCCTGCAATGAATGCAAGCAGTAGAACAGCAACTGTGAGTAACCAGCGTCGTACTGGATGAGGGGCTGTATTATCCATTCTCGAAACCAGAATAAAGGAAAAAACCGAACTCTCTTTGCTAAAAAGAATTTTCAAAAAAGAGATTTGAAGTGGTGATGCAGAAAAAGGTTAGTATAGAGAGGGGAGATGGTCTAATTTAGAAAGCGCTCTCAATCAGAACTGTAATCCTCTGATTAAGAACGCATTTTAGCTGTTTATTATTCGATGACAGACAAGATTTATCCCTGTTGCTTTGCCTTGAACTCTTTCCTGCGTCTGTGCAAAACAGGCTCCGTGTAGCCATTAGGCTGCTCACATCCCCTGAATACAAGATCACAGGCTGCCATAAAGGCTATGTTGCTGCTAAAGTCCTGAGCCATTGCCTGATAAGTGTCATCACTGGCATTCTGCCGATCTACGACACTCGCCATACGCTTAAGAGTCTCTTTCACCTGCTCTTCTGAGCAAATGCCATGGCGTAGCCAGTTAGCAATGTGCTGACTGGAAATTCGCAATGTTGCCCGGTCCTCCATCAAACCAATATCATTGATATCAGGTACTTTGGAGCAACCGACACCTTGATCAATCCAGCGTACAACATAGCCCAGTATGCCTTGGGCATTATTGTCCAACTCTTTCTGAATCACTTCAGCAGGAAGATTGTCTCGATCTGCCATCAACGGAATTTCCAGAATATCATCAACACTGGCTTTTTTACGCTTAGACAGTTCATCCTGCCTGGCCAAAACATTAACTCGATGATAATGAACCGCATGGAGTGTGGCTCCATTTGGAGAAGGAACCCAGGCAGTGTTGGCTCCAGACTGAGGGTGAGCTACCTTCTGTTCCATCATCTTTGCCATTTCATCAGGCATGGCCCACATACCTTTACCGATCTGGGCTTTACCAGGAAGACCTGCAAGCAGACCAATATCTACATTCTGGTCTTCGTAGGCCTGAATCCAGGTTGACTGCTTCATCTCCCCTTTAGGAACCACTGGGCCTGCTTCCATACTGGTATGAATCTCGTCCCCCGTTCGATCAAGAAACCCGGTATTGATAAAAACAATCCGCTCTTTCGCGGCACGTATACACGCCTTCAGGTTAATAGACGTTCTACGCTCCTCATCCATAATGCCAACTTTCAGAGTATTGACCGCAAGACCAAGAGCTCGCTCGATACGACTGAAGAGCTTACAGGTGAAGGCAACCTCTTCAGGGCCGTGCATCTTTGGCTTTACAATATAAATACTGCCCTCACGAGAGTTCCGTCGCTGACCTTTGCTCTTCAGGTCATGGATGGCTATCAGAGAAGTGAACATCCCATCCATGATGCCCTCAGGAATCTCATTGCCCTGGGCATCCAGAATGGCGTCATTGGTCATCAGGTGGCCCACATTCCTGACAAACATCAGGCTTCGGCCGGGCAAAACCAGTTCACCACCGTGGGGAGCCGTGTAAACGCGGTCAGCATTCAGTGTGCGGGTCAGGGACTTGCCACCCTTCATGAAAGTATCTTCAAGATTTCCCTTCATTAAGCCAAGCCAGTTGCGATATACCTGAGCTTTGTCGTCCGCATCAACAGCCGCCACTGAATCTTCACAATCCATGATGGTGGTAATTGCCGCTTCAATAACCAGATCCTGAACACCGGCAGCATCCTCTTTGCCAATAACACCATCAGGGTTAACCTGAATATCGATGTGTAAACCGTTGTTTTTTAATAAAACTGATTGCGGCTTTTCTTCTGATCCGGAGAAGCCGGCAAACTGTCCGGTATCTTTCAGTGAAGTTATTGAGCCATCTTTCAGAGAAACGGCGAGATTGCTTTCAAGCACTTGATAATGAATGGCATCTTTATGGCTACCTGCGGCTAAAGGTGCTGCGGTGTCGAGCAACTCCCTGCCAAACTCAATGACTTTTCTGCCACGAACAGGGTTGTAACCTTTGCCTTTTTCAGCACCATCCGTTTCGGGAATAACGTCTGTACCATACAATGCATCATAAAGGCTTCCCCAGCGGGCATTGGCAGCGTTCAAGGCAAAGCGGGCATTCATTACTGGCACAACAAGCTGAGGGCCTGCCTGAGAGGCAATCTCACTGTCTACATTATCAGTCGTAATGGGGAAGTCATCACCTTCTGGCAATAAATAACCAATACTCTCAAGGAAGGACCTATAGTTCGCACGAGTATCCGGTGTAAACGCATTCTGCAGATGCCATTGATCAATTTGATGCTGAAACTCATCGCGGCGAGCCAGTAATGCCTTATTCTCAGGGGCAAGCTCATTAACCAGGTTTTCCAGGCTATGCCAGAACTGGTCGGCATCAATACCAGTTCCAGGAATAATATCATTTACCAGTAAATCGTAGAGTACCGGTGCTATTTGCAGGCCACCCTTCTGGATACGTTCAGTCATTTAAACCTCATTTCCTGATTGTCATTATTATGTAACTGTCACAAGCAGTATCCTGCTGCTCAGTCCATGGAAAAGTCAACGAGTGGGTAGACAGAAACACAATATGGTCTTGAAACTATCTACTGGTTTTTTAAACGTTTCCCATGGTATCCAAGCACGGTCAGATTTCCAATTAACAACAGCAATTTCGGCTATTTTTCACATGAATGGTGTAAAAGTGACCAGAAAAGGAGGGTATCTATGGTAAACGCAAATTATGCAGTCCGATGCCAGAGACTTTACTTTCACCAAGCAAGGCCATGGTAGTAAGCATCTCCTTATGGATAATTTCCAGTGCATGGGTTACACCGGGCCCTCCAGCGGCACCCAATCCATAAACAAAAGCACGTCCTATAAAGACACCTTTCGCGCCCAGTGCTATCGCTTTTAAAACATCCTGCCCTGAACGGACGCCCCCATCCATATATATATCAATCTGGTTATTTGCAGCGCTTATAATTTCTGGCAAAACACTGATGGTTGTCGGTGCCCCATCTAATTGACGCCCGCCATGGTTTGAAATGACAACAGCCTGAGCACCGATGCTGGCGGCCTGGTATAAATCTTCCACATCAAGAATACCTTTCAGCATCAAAAAACCATCCCATTCATCTCGAATCCACTGAAGGTCTTTCCACGTTAATGTTGCGTCTAATTGCTCTGATGTCCACTTAGCGAGAGAGCTGAGGCTGTTAACCCCCCTGGCATGTCCAACAATATTGCCAAAGGTACGCTGACTCGAGCGCATCATGTTAAAGCACCACCTGGGACGATTAAGAAACTGAATAAGTGAGGATATAGAAACTTTGGGTGGTGCTGACAGCTGGTTTTTAACATCTTTATGCCTCTGGCCCATCACTGGCAAATCCAACGTTACAACCAATGTTTTACAGCCCGCTAACTTTGCCCGTTTTAATAACTGTTGAATAAACTCCCGATCTTTAAATACATAAAGCTGAAACCAGAAAGGCTGCTCAGTTTGCTCAGCAACATCTTCTATAGAACATATGCTCAGGGAAGATAAAGTAAAAGGAACGCCAAATGTTTCTGCTGCCTGGGCAGCAAGAATCTCGCCATCGCCATATTGCATGCCCGTCAACCCCACGGGGGCGAGTGCAACCGGCATAGTCACCTTTGCTTGAGCCATAAAGGACGAGGTGTTGCGTTGAGATACATCGATACCAACACGCTGGCGAAAGAAGATTTTTTTGAAATCTTGCTCATTCTGCTGATAAGTTCCTTCTGTCCATGACCCTGAGTCTACGTACTCATAGAACATTTTAGGAACTCGTTTCCTCGCCAGAACCTGTAAATCTTCAATGGTACAAACCTTGTCCAGAGGAGAGCGAATTGCAAACATGTGATTGTCCATCATGACAACAGAGTGGACTAAATCTAGCTAGTAAGAATGTTTTAGCCAGTGAAACATGGGGGAAATGATTAGGAAGACAATAGGAGGGGGTATTCTTCAATGTTCGCGAACAAATAAAAAACCCTTTTCCTTAATAGAAGTCACAAAGGAAAAGGGTTTCTAAGAAAAACTAGTAATCTAACGAGTACATCAGTCGTCCAGAACAACATCCTGCTGCTGCTCAGAGATTAACAAGTAGTATGACTCGGCCATAAACTCCTTACACTCTTCAGCAACATCATACAGTGCATGTTCTGCTTCCAAATCACTCAGCCAATCCATTTTTATCTCCTGTTATCCAACTGATTTTTATACTTCTGCTAAGGATGACAACTCAACACCTCTGATTTCGCACAAATCAGCGAAAGCAGTCAGATTAGAACATACAATAACATTGGATAACAGAAATATATGTCCACAGGTGTTAATTAATGTTTTTATGAGTGATTTTTAAGCAGCCAGCTCAGCCGATCGCCTCTGATTTAATGATATTTCTCAGCCACTGATGTGCAGAATCATGATGTAACAAAGGACTCCAGGCCATAGACAAATCAAATGGAGGAATCTCAAAAGGAGGCCTGACAACAGCCAGCGAGCTATTAAAACGCTCTATATCTGCAAGGCGGCTTGGCAGCGTAGCAATTAGGTCATTCTGTGCAGAAAGGAACATCGCAACTTGATAATGCCGAGTAAAAACACTGATTTTGCGTTTTTTGCCAACGGCAGCCAATGCTTCATCAACCCACCCTAACCGCTGCACATCTTCGGGGTTAACCCCAACGCCAATACCCATTCCAGTCTTACTCGCCCAGATATGCTGGGCTTCCAGATAGCTATCCAGGGTGAAGTTTTTCAGTATCGGGTTTTCTTTACTAACCACACAGGAGAAATCATCCTGCCATACGCGAGATTGATAAAATGACTGAGGCAAACTGTCAAAGCGGTTAATTGCCATATCAATCCAACCCTGCTCTACATCATGAAAACTGACATCACTGGGCGTTAATACATCAAGCGTGACGTACGGGGCAAGTGAACGCACCTGCTTCAAAACCAGTGGGATCAGAGTTGACTCAGCGTAGTCCGATGCCATGATACGGAATACCCGCTGACTGTTTTGTGGATCAAACTTTTCCTTGGGCTGTATTGTCTTTTCCATGGCCAGCAACGCGTCCCGGATCAACGGCTGTAGCTCCAGAGCTCGCTCAGTCGGAGTCATACCTTCACTGGTTCTTATTAATAAAGGATCGCCAAACAATTTACGAAGCCGACGAAGTCCGTTACTCATGGCGGGCTGGGTGATACCAAGTTGTTCTGCTGCACGGGTAACATTCCGTTCTCTTAGCAGGACATCCAGATAGACCATCAGATTCAGATCAACACGTGCAATATTCATTTTATAAATACCCGAGATAACGCTTATAAATTACCAGAATCTTTCTCAGGTGTTTAGAATGGATACCGTAAATCAAACGATTGTTTGAATTATTCCATTTTTTATGAATAAATAGTCGTATAACTACACCTCGCTTCCCGGGGGAGGAAAATAAGATGGCTCGCTACAACCGCTCAGAAGAAATCGCCCGCATCGAAAAAGACTGGGCAGAAAATCCTCGCTGGAAAAATGTAACGAGAACCTATACGGCAGAAGACGTGGTTCGCCTGAGAGGCTCCATTAATATTGAGAATACCATCGCCCGACAGGGTGCAGAGAAACTCTGGGACCTGGTATACGGGAATCAGGCAAAAAAAGGTTATGTAAACTGTCTGGGTGCGTTGACTGGTGGGCAGGCAGTTCAACAGGTAAAGGCAGGTATTGAAGCGATCTATCTTTCTGGCTGGCAGGTTGCAGCAGACAACAACAGCGCCAGTACCATGTACCCTGATCAGTCTCTCTACCCGGTTGATTCGGTGCCTGCAGTGGTTAAACGCATTAATAACAGTTTCCGTCGTGCCGACCAGGTGCAATGGAAAACTGGAAAAACCTCTGATGATGAAACCTATATTGATATGTTTGCGCCTATCGTAGCGGATGCAGAAGCAGGTTTTGGGGGAGTCTTGAATGCTTATGAGCTGATGAAGGCCATGATTGAGGCAGGGGCTGCCGGCGTTCATTTTGAAGACCAGCTGGCTTCTGTGAAAAAATGTGGCCACATGGGCGGTAAAGTACTGGTTCCCACCCAGGAAGCCATACAAAAACTGGTTGCGGCCCGCCTCGCAGCGGATGTTGCTGATGTGCCAACGATTGTTCTGGCTCGTACCGACGCCAACGCAGCTGACTTGATTACTTCTGACTGTGATCCGTACGATGCGCCTTTCCTGACTGGTGAAAGAACCGCTGAAGGATTCTTCCGCACCAAGGCAGGTATTGATCAGGCGATCGCCCGTGGTCTGGCCTATGCCCCATACGCTGACCTGCTGTGGTGTGAAACTGCAACTCCAGATCTGGATGAAGCCCGCAAGTTTGCTGACGCCATCAAAGCTGAATACCCTGATCAATTGCTGGCTTATAACTGCTCGCCTTCCTTCAACTGGAAGAAGAACCTGGACGATGCCACCATTGCTAAATTCCAGCAGGAACTGAGCGATATGGGCTACAAATACCAGTTCATTACCCTCGCCGGTATCCATAACATGTGGTACAACATGTTTGAACTGGCTCATAACTACGCTCAGGGCGAAGGCATGAAGCATTATGTAGAAATGGTTCAGGAACCAGAGTTTGCTGCTGCAGAAAAAGGCTACACCTTCGTTGCCCACCAGCAGGAAGTAGGTACAGGTTACTTTGATGACATGACAACAGTAATTCAGGGTGGTCAGTCTTCAGTAACAGCTCTGACCGGTTCTACTGAAGAAGAGCAATTCTGATCTCCTGGACAGAATCTCTGAAATAGCCCGCGAATGCGGGCTTTTTTTATCTAACCAAAACATGTGTAAGGGTTGGCTTGACCGAAAGCGGCCACCCTTTATTGTTTTCCCTTGATCAACAACCCTATTCTCATCCAACTTTGAACACTGAATAATCATGACATATTCTTTAAGGATAACCTCCTGATACATGCCATGGAAAGGAAGCGATGTCCTTCAGCGAACGCATAGATGCAGCCAAGCAAACTTATCGTAACTATCTGGATGCTCACCCGAATAGCAGACTAAAGACCCTGAAGGCTTTTTCAAAAGCGGTCAGCAGCTTTTGTACTCGTAAAGTCATTGTGTGGGAAGCCACCAAAAGACTGCAACCAAACGAAGAAAACGCTTTTTTGCCAGAACTCAATAAAGCACTGAAAGAGCGTAACTCCTCATCGCATTCATCAATAGATCCAAAACTATCTAGTGAAGTGGTTGTTCAGCCAGCTCCTTCTCCCGAGGTAGCAACGGCCTGTGCCGATGCTCTTCGCTGTATCAAGGAGCCTGGCCAGGATTTATCCCGATTCTGGGGCTTGCTGGAACAATGCCGTATCGTTGAGCTTTCTTCATTAGCCCAGGCTGCGAAAGAAACATTAGAGAATAGTGCAGCCCGCACACAAGAGAAGGATCAACTCACTTCTCCATACTTGGAGACTATAAACAAGCAGCTCATAAAAAGACGGTTGGTACATTATATAAATAAGCATCAGGCTGGATTATTCAGAAAGCCTGGTAATAAAGCCCTTTGTGAAAGGGCTATGAAAAATATTGCAAGAATGCCGTTAAAAAAAGAGGAATTAAATAACCCGGATTTACTATCAAGCCTGTTTAAAGCATTGGTTAAATCAGATCCGCCCTTCTCCGAGCAGCTATCAAATGAGATGGTAAGGGCAGTAGAACTCTACGAAAATGGTAAGAAAAAACAGGCCGAACAACTGGTTGAAAAAACACGTATACAAGCAGAACCACCAGCAGCACAGAAAGCCTGGTTTAATGATACCCTCTACCTCATGCAGCTTGCCTACCAAGAAGCACCTGATACAGGCGAAGGTGAACGTACCTCAAAAAGTATGTTATGCAACTTTTTCGTAGACTCTCTGCTACAGCTTCCTGAGTCAAAAAGTCTTGAGAAATCAATAGACCCTTTGATAATTTTGGCGGAGCAAGCCAAGCTACGGGCAAAAGCGGCAAGTGCATTATCCATTCTTTTCTCTAAAAAAGATTAATGGCCAGGTTAACAACCTCCCTGGTCTCCTGCTTCGCATGTTGAATATCCTCCGCTTCAGCAATCATCAAAGCGGCTTCTGCCATCGCAGCGATGGCCATTCTACTCAGTAATTTCTGCCGGAAAAGTCCATCACTTCCTTGCTGATGATTTAGCAAGAGAGACTCAGCCCTGGCAGTAACCGGACTATTCTTCCAACGCTCACGCCCAAGTATTGTTGGGCTATCAATAAGAACTACCTGCCTGAACCCTGGGTCATCGCAGAGATTAAGAAAAGCTTCCCAGATAGCCATAAACCTGGACGTTTTGTCACCAGATCGAGGCTGATGCTGTATATCGAGAATCCGTGACACCATCACATCATTAACTGCCTGAAAAAGAGCCAGTTTGTTCCCAAAATAATGGTATACAGGACGGGTAGTCAGGCCGCAGTTACTGGCTATTTCTTCCAGAGAAGTATTGTTATAGCCATTCTTGCCGAATAAATGACAGGCACTATCCAGAACCTGTTGTCGTGTTTCAGCCCTTCTTTCTGCCTGAGTTTTTCTTTTTTCCACCACAGATCTACAGCAGCCTTCTCATAAATTCATAAAAAAGTTGATTTATGCAATCTCATTGCATAACTTATGCATCATCATTGCATAAATCAGAACAATAAGAAAATGAGCCCATTACTCCAGAAAGCATTCAGCCCCGCAAAGCTGGGAACACTTGAACTTCGTAACCGTATCATCAAGGCTGCCACCTTTGAAGGTAAGACACCGGATGGCATTCCCGGTGAGGCTTTGCATAAGTTTCATCGACAGTTTTGTGATGGCGGTGTTGGCATGACCACCATCGGTTATTGCACGACAGACCCTGATGGTCGGGTCAATGATCAGATGATGTATATGGGCGACTACGTCCGCAAGCCTCTGGGCGATATGCTTGCCGACCTGAAGTCTACAGGCGCCAGAGTTTCTGGCCAGATGGCTCACTGCGGCCATTTCTCCAAAAATCGTAAGCTCCAGCGTCTGAAACGCCCAAAAGGACCAACTGCCATGATGAACCCTCTGGGTTTAACGGTTGGCAAACCCTGGTCCGATGCCATGACCGAGAAAGACATCGACTACATGGTCAGCACTTATTATGAGGCTGGCTTAATGATGAAAGAGATTGGCTTTGATGCCATCGAAATTCATTTTGGTCATGGCTATGGTCTGAGCCAGTTTATCAGCCCCAAGACCAACAAACGGACTGACCGCTACGGAGGAAGCCTCGAAAACCGTATGCGTCTTCCCCTCCGTGCCCTTGAGGCGGTTCGTAAAGCAGTTGGTGATGATTTTCCAATTCTTGGGAAAATGGGGCTGACCGATGCAGTTCGTGGAGGCTTATCAAGGGATGAAGCCATTGAAGTGGCGGCGAATCTTGATAAAGGCGGTATAGACGCACTGATTACCAGTGGCGGCACCAGTAGTTACAACGTGATGCACATGTTCCGGGGCGACTCAATTGCTAAGGGTATGGCAGAGTCGCAAACCAACCCCATCATGAAAGCCGCCTTCAAATTCATGGGTCCAAAGATGTTCAAGGAATACCCATACGAAGAACTCTATTTTCTGGAAGGCTGCAAACGGGTTCGCGACCGGGTAAAAAATGCCCAGCTGGTTTATATCGGTGGCTGCCACACCATGGAAAGCCTGGAAACGGTCATGGCTGAAGGCATCGATTTTGTTCAGATTGGTCGTGCGCTAATTAAAGATCCTGATTACGTCAAAAATGCCATGGTTCAGCAAGGTAACTATGTAAATGGCTGCACCCATTGCAACCGTTGCGTGACGACAATCGAAGTGCCTGGTGGCGTTCACTGTCCTTTGAACATCCAGCAGGAACAGGTTGCATGAAGTTTACTGATCCGAAAATCCAGAAACGATTGGAAGCAACGGTAGCTCTGGCCTGCAGCCTCTACTTGTACCATTACTTCGGCTTTTCATGGTTATTTTTTGCCCTGACCTTTGCACTGCATGATCTCTCCATACTGGGCTATCTCAGAAGTAAATCATTTGGAGCCTTTACCTACAATTTGGTGCATTGCTTTATCTGGCCAACCCTGTTGCTGGTTGCAGGACTTACTGTTGAGATTCCAATGGCGCAACAGATCGGCCTTGTATGGTTAGCCCACTGTGCATTCGATCGTACGATTGGCTGGGGGCTGAAATATGAAGACAGCTTCTGCCACACCGATCTGGGGACGAATCAGCTACCAATTGATACTCCCCTGCTGAAATAACCTGACTGAGTTAACCTGACAATGAAAATAAAAAAAGGACATGTTGCCGTTATTACCGGTGCTGGTGGTGGTTTGGGCCGTTCTCTTGCTGAACAGCTTGCCAGTCGCGGTTGCCACCTTGCTCTTATTGATATCAATCCCCAGGCGCTTGAGGAAACCAAAAAGCAAGTTCAGCGCCCAGGTATTGATGTTCTGTTGTTCACCACCGACATTGGTAATCGTGAGCAGATGGAGCAGATGGCCACTGCTGTTATTACAAAGTTTGGAGCCATCAATTTATTGATTAACAATGCTGGCATCACCATCCAGAAAAGCATGGCGACCCACTCGCTGACTGACTGGGAGCGGATGATCAATATTAATCTATGGGGAACGATATACGGTTGTCACTTTTTCCTGGATGCCTTAAAACAGTCCAAAGATGCTCATATTGTTAACCTCTCAAGTATGGCTGCCTATACAGGGCTGCCTAATCAGGGTTCCTACTGTGCGACTAAAGCAGGTGTTCGAGGATTAAGTGAAACACTATGGTCTGAGTTGAAAGACGATGGTGTCGGAGTCACTTCAGTCCATCCGGGATGCATTAAAACCGAAATGATACAGGCAACACTCAAAGAGTCTGACAATATTGCCGTTGCGAAACGAAACTACAAAATGGCTCAAAAGATGGGAGTTACTCCGGAATTTGCCGCCAATGAGATTATTGAAGCCATTGAAAAGAACAAAGTCCGTCTGAGAATTGGTAAAGATGCCGTCATTATGGACATTATTAAACGACTACTACCGACTGCCATTCTGAAACCCATGGTGAAAATTGCCAGACAATCCAGAGCGGCCTGAACCTATTTAAAAGAGCACTACGAATGAAAAAAATAATAAAGACTGCTCTCGCAGCTGCTGTTACTGTCAGCCTCCCAGCACTTGCCGCAAGTAATCCACCGGTTCCGGATAAACCGAATATCATCATTATGGTGGCGGATGATATCGGCTATGCAGACCCAGGTTTCAGGGGATCAGGTATAGACACTCCATCGCTGGATGGCCTTGCAGAAGAAGGCATGACCCTTGACCGGTTCTATACTGCCCCGATCTGTTCCCCTACCCGTGCGGCATTGATGACAGGACGGGATCCAATGCGCCTTGGCGTTGGCTACAGTGTGCTGCTGCCCTGGGATAGTGGCGGCGTTCATACGGACGAACACTTTATGCCGGAAAGCTTCCAGGCTGCGGGTTATCAAACCGCTGTTGTTGGAAAATGGCACCTTGGCCACTCACAACAGGTCTTTCACCCTAACGAGCGTGGGTTTGATCATTTTTATGGTCATCTGCACACCGATGTCGGTTATTACCCTCCCTTCAATGCATTGGGTGGGGCAGACTTTCAGGAGAATGGTAAATCTCTGGCTAACTCTGTTAAGGGGCAGAATGGCGGTATGGAAGGTTATGAGACCTTTATGCTGGCAGATCACTCTTCAGAGTGGATTAAGAACCGGGATAAAAGCCGGCCCTTCTTTCTCTATCTTCCCTTTCTGGCCCCCCCACGAACCTTTGGCAGCTCCGGATAAGCTGGTGGCCAAATACGCCGACATGAAAGATGAACGGCCTCCAGCCCGAAGTCCTTCCGATAAAATATCCAAACTGGCTAAACTCTCCGGGGTTGAGAGTCGTCGGCCTCTTTATGCTGCAGTCGTGGATGCCATGGACCAATCCGTTGGCCGGGTGCTGGATACTCTTGAGGAAGAAGGTATTGCAGATAACACGATTGTCCTGTTTTTCTCCGATAATGGGGCAACCCGGGTTCATGGACGGGGGGGGGGTGACAATACCCCATTTCGAGGCGGCAAAGCTGAAGTTTATGAGGGTGGAATTCGCGTTGTTTCACTGATCCGCTGGCCTGAGAAAGTTCCGGAAGGTTCTAACCTGAAACAGACCATGACGGCTATGGATGTCTTTCCATCTCTGGCAGCTGCTGCGGGCATTAAGCCTCAAAATGAACTGGAATTCGATGGCATAAACATGATGCCTGCCCTGCTGGAGAATAAGCAGGTATCTAGGGATGAGAGTATTTTCTTTGCATCCGAAATCCCTATCTACAACTCATTCGGATTTACTGCCATTGATGGTGATTGGAAACTGGTACAGTGGGTGACAATGGAACCCTTGGCCACGACAGTAACCCATGAGCTCTACAATGTTGCGGACGATCCTGGTGAATACAATAATCTGGCCAGCGAACACCCCGGCAGAGTTGGCAGAATGGCCCAGGCCATTCTGGATCGTCGGGCTCTATATCCAATCAATGGCACAAGAGCCAGGATCGCCTCACCCCCAGGCTGGCATCCACCCAAAGACTGGGCCATTTACCCACGACCACTCTCTGAGCTTCAGAACAAGGCAGCGACCAGCATGGCTCCATCCGCCCGTTCGGCCATTTCACTTGATTATCTCCATGGTAACCGGGGAAGGCTGATTTATAACTGCGACCCTCTTGATATTCCGGTAATTGGTAAAACTTGCCTTAACTAAACCCTTCTTTACACTCATCGCACAGAGCGGTGAGTGTTCTTGTACTTTCTTATCCTGCTCAAGTATTTGATGAACTTTCTATGAGGGCTGCTTGTCATTAGGAGTGCGCTATTTTAGGGGGATTTAGTGTTATATGACGATTTCAATAGGAAATCAGGCCAGAGCTGTATCGCTGCCGGATATTTACAGAAAAAAAGCTACACCACCTTTACCTAGACCCCATTCTTATTCAAGAATTTACTCAGCTTCTCCAGGATGCTCAATCGTAAAAACAGACTACGCTACTATCTCTTACCAGCATCGCTCTTTATCAGAGAGACAACTCTATACCAAACTTGGCCAGAGTAATTTACGAAAAGTAACATCATGCCCTGATATTGTAGAGAGCAGCGTTGAATCCGCTAAACGTCGAACAATTTGTTCATCTGAACTTCCAAAACTATCTGATAGTGTTTGTAACCTAGCCTGTCTGGATGGTTCTATGCATTCAGAAAGCGCCCTCAATTCATCTCTTGCGAGCCTCCCAATCGTAACAGCCCACACTTCTGGCTCGGGAGCAGGCCATTTGCTGATGCCTGAGAGCAGAGCTGAAAGCATTTCTTTACTAAGCAGCTGCAGCACACCCGCTATGCGTCAACCAAGTGTGTCACAAGCTTCAATTGATACGTTTATTAACTTTCTGGATAGCCTTGATGCCAGTAATGAGCGCAATAAACAAAATTTAGCAGTAGATGATATCATTTTGATCGCCATCAAACGCTGGTTCTGTCATGCTGGATCAGGCACTGCTCTTGCGGATTCACTGAACTATCGTAATCATCCATATTATGCTGGCGCTTCTATCTTAATCATGTCATTTGTTGGATTGACCGATGCTGCTTATAAGATTGGTGAAAAAAACAGGGGGGGCAGTTCCTTTGTACTTTCATTCTGTAACTTGGTGCATCAAAGTCTGCTTTGTATTCAGGAATGTATACCAGCCGCATCAATCAGTGCTTTTAAGCAGTTATATTACAACTGTTCATTGATAGCAGCGGCATTTACTGTACCGGCAGACCTGTTTGCCCATATGAATGATGCCGGCATCTTGAATGCAGAGTTTATTCAACCAGTTATCTGCCCTTTAACTATTTGTCTTCCAACAATATTGGCAGCTGTGCTTACCTGCAAAGAACTAAGCCGGAGAACTGTTGATAGCAAAGATTTAACTCTGGGTGCGAAAGAAGCAATCAAAGTGATATTACAGCGTGTTGCAATCCACGCGACAGCAGGCACAGTAAGTGCAGATATTGCCAGTTATCTTGGTCATCCTGAATTTGCCATGGCAGCAATAATTGTCATGGGAAGTATTGGCTTGATTGACGGTCTGGTCCAGTGCGGTGAGCAACTGCAGAACGATGACATGAGCAGCTCAGTTAATCCTCTATTCAAACGTATCTGTGAAACCCTGTATTATCTGGGCAGCCGGCTGGAGGCCATAATTCCTGAATTCCTGAATAAACTTATAGATAAAACATATCTTCATACATCAATAGCTGGTGCTGCTGGTACCATCTTTGCTGATGTCTTCTCTTACTTTGGCTGTTTAAGCAGGCCAGTAAAATCAGTGATCTGTCCAATGACTGTTGCACTATTTACCTCATGTGGAGCAATACCGTCCATTGTTACTGAGATAATCAATCAAATGGTAAAACCGCCTACCACCCAGGCACATTTTTTGATGAGAGACGTCCCAATTAGAATCGTCTGAGCTAACAACTTGCAACCCTAAACTCGAATCATCGACTATCTTGTATGTTGGCTGGGAGCTCTGTCGTAGTGACACTGGAGCTGCTTGCATACTTTCAATCGTCGCCAACTTTTTGATTATCAGGGTTATGTCAGCAGTCCCAGTTATTAGTACACTTCCGAACTACCAGGTACTCAGCAGTGCTTTTGAACAGATCAGGAAATTCGTCCGCACCACACCACTCATAAGATCAGATTTTTTGAGCAATCTAACCCAAGGTGAAGTATTGGTTAAAGCTGAGTCACTGCAAATTACGGGTGCATTCAAATTCCGTGGCGCGCTCTATAGACTCTTAAATCTCGACAAAGCTCAAAAGAAACAAGGGGTTATCGCATACTCCTCAGGGAATTTTGCTGCAGGTCTCGCTGCAGCGGGTCAAATACTTAATATTCCTGTTCGCCTTGTAATGCCCCATGATGCGCCAAAGTCCAAAATTCAAAATGCGAGATATTATGGTGCTCATATTACCCTTTGTGACTCAAACACCCCATCCAGAGAGGAAGCCGCAAGCAACATGGCCCAGGAGTTGGCTAAAACCCATAGCGCAACCCTCTTACATCCTTTTGATGACTACCAGATTATTGTAGGGCAGGCCTCTGTTGCACTAGAGCTCCAGGAGCAGCTTCATAACATGCAAAAAAACTGTCATCACCTGCTTTGTCCAGTTGGTGGTGGTAGTCTCGTTGCCGGGTCAAGCCTGGCATTCGATGAAGATGTACAGGTGTGGGCCATAGAGGTCCATGGTTATCAAGGCATGAATCTATCACTCAAAAATGGCAAACGTAGTCGCGCACCGGGAAATACACTTTGTGATTGTGATGCCTTGATGGCACTTGAGCCTGGCGTTGCTAACCTGGATATCATCCTTCAGACCGGCGTTAAGGGCATTACAGTTAGTTCGCAGAAGGTTCATGAGGCCGTCAGACTCGCTTTCAGCGAAATGAATCTTGTACTGGAACCCAGCGGTGCTGTTGCAATTGCAGCACTGATGGAAAAACCAGAACTCTTTAAAAATAAGACCGTGGTCGCTGTGGGGAGTGGAGGGAATGTGGATCGAGAAAAATATGCCTCGTTATTACAATAATAACAAAAGTCACAAAACGGTATTCATGCAGTAATCCAGCTTCGTATGTGATCCATAAGCACCCTTATTTCCACAGGCTTCTGCAGATAGTCATCCGCACCTGCAGCACGACAGCGCATTTCATCCTCTTTCAACATACTGGCTGTCAGCATAATCACGGGCATTAGCCGAAACTCTACTTTACTTCTCAGCTTTTTAAGAAGCTCGCAGCCATCCATAACTGGCATCATCATATCCAGTAAAAGTAACTCTATCTGGTTATTTTCTTTCAGAAACTCTAATGCCTGCTGGCCACTCTCTGCCAGATGCACTCTGAGTCCATAATTCTCTAATAATCGTGATAATGCAAAGCTGTTTCTCAGGTCATCATCCACCAGTAGCACCTGTTGCCCTGCAAAAGGTTCAGTTATCTCTTCTTCGCTGACAATAATAAAGTCACTGTTTACACTTCGAGCGGATTCTTCTGTGGTGACCAACGTTAATGGCGGTAGTAGCAGAGAGAACGTTGCCCCCTTGTTTTCTTCACTCTCCAGTGTCAACTCTCCATCAAGTAAGCGCGCAAGTTTCCGCGAAATTGAGAGACCAAGACCTGTACCACCATATTTTCGGCTTGTTGTTCCATCGGCCTGCTTGAACATCTGAAAAACAGTCTCCTGTTTCTCAATTGGGATCCCTACACCATCGTCAATAACTTGAAAAACCAGTCCTTCTGACGAGTATTCCTTCCCCAGGCGCCAGGCTTCTTTGTGGATCAGGAATTTTACGGAACCGCTTTTGGGCGTGAACTTGAAAGCATTGGATAATAAATTTTTCAAAATTTGCTTTAGGCGCTTTCGGTCCGTATGTATCCATTCGGGAAGGTTGGGTGCACAGACCACTTCAAAGTTAACCTCTTTCTCCTTACTGATGGGCATAAACTGATCAGTAAGGCTTCGCCATATATCACCCAGCAAAATATCTTCGTGATGAATATTGAGTTCACCAGCCTCTGCTTTCGACACATCCAGTATATCTTCAATAATCTCCAGTAACTCATTGGCACTATTGAAGATTATTTGAACAGATTGAACTTGGTCGGATGTAAGATTGCCATCCTGATTATCAGCAAGAATGCTGGCCAGAATCATCAAACTATTCAGTGGTGTTCTTAGCTCATGGGAAACATTGGCCAAGAACTGTGATTTATGATGGCTGGCTTTTTCCAGCTCCACGGCTTTATCTTGAAGACGCTGGTTTATTTCCTGTAGTGCCTTTTGCTGATCCCTTAACGCATTTCTGGAATCCATCAAGCGATGATTGTTGGCTTCCAATTCTGTGGTGCGCTCCTTAACCTGCCGCTCCAGATTTTCAGCCAGGTTCTTTAACTCAAGATTACGATAGTAAATCTCCCTGGTTTTTTCTTCTGCAATTCTTTCTGCCTGTAGCCGGGCTGCTTTCTCTCGCTCATAGCGTTTTTCCCATGCCTTTTCGTCCATGAACAATCATCCTTCAAGGGTCAGGTGAAAACGAGCCTCGGTACCATCTCCAGTACCTGGAAGTGGTTCATAATAAATCGTCAGATTTTCTCCAAAATGAATAGCGCAACCTTTAATCAAGCCTAGTGCCAGCGGAGCAAATGGGCGATGGGACTGATAGAACAACTCCATATGGTTATCGTCAATTCGCTTACAGACCAGCTTCGGAGGGTTAGCCTCTGGATACAGTTTCTGCACTTCCATATGAATATAACCTTGTACTTTACCCAGAAATTCAAAAGACCCTTCCATACCATCAAAAAACTCTGGATGCACCTCGTGAAACCGGGTAAACAAATATTCTCCGAAGACTACCTGCATATCTGCTGGGTTAGCACCGCTGATAGAAGATAGCTTAATAACTAACTTCAGGATTTCATGATGAGAGTAAGTTCCCAGGGATGTATAACTGCCGCCCGATGGGAGATTGGCAGCTTCAATTACCTGTTCTGCAACTTCAACGGAAAATCGCGATTCCACCATCTCAATAAACTCGGTGAAAATTATGCCTTTCATCTGCCACAGCCCAATAATTAAGTGTTGTTTCTTTTTTTCGGCAGAAACGGCAGAAGTATTTACGATCTTTGCAGTTAACCGTTAGAAATTAAGTTTGAAGTAAGAAAATAGAGGAGAGATTAGAAGGGTAATTATGAAAAACCCGGGTTAACTGATGATCAGTAACCCGGGAGATAGTGAAAGGTAATCTTCGGATTTAAAAGATTAATCGATCACATGAACAGAAGAAGTATTGGTTGTTCCAGATGCAACCAAAGCACCAGAAACCATTACAACAACATCGCCAGACTTAACAAAGCCGTGCTCCACAGCCAGCTCTTTACCCAGCTTGTAGAAAGCATCGGTATTTTCCTGCTGAGGTACCAGGCTGGTAGTAATACCTTTGCTAAGGCTCAGCTGGTTAGCGGTCTTCTCAGAAGATGTCAGCGCCAGAATCTGAGCTTTAGGGAAGAACTTGCGCAGTGAGCGCGCAGATTTACCCTGTTCAGTGGCAACAATGATCAGCTTTGCCGCCAGAATATCAGCAGTCTTCACAGCACCACGGCAAACTGCCTGAGTGATACTGCGGTAGTTGTCGATCTCAGCATCAAATTCTTCAACACGCAGTTCCATGCTGCCATCGGTACTGTTACAGATGGTAGCCATTACCGCGACAGATTCTGCAGGATACTTACCCTTGGCACTCTCACCGGAAAGCATAACGGCATCGGTGCCATCCAGAATCGCGTTAGCCACGTCCCCTGCTTCTGCGCGGGTTGGACGGGGATTCTTGATCATGGAATCCAGCATCTGAGTAGCGGTGATAACCGGCTTGCGGGCATGGTTACACTTATTGATCATCATCTTCTGGGCAAAGATCACCTGATCAACCGGAATTTCTACACCCAGATCACCACGGGCAACCATGATAGCATCGGAGACAGCCAGAATTTCGTCAAAATTATCAACGCCTTCCTGGTTTTCGATTTTGGAAATAATCTGAATTTCCTTACCGCCGTTGGCATCCAGCAGTTCACGAATTTCCTTAACATCGCTCGCTTTACGGATGAAGGAAGCCGCTACAAAATCAACGCCCTGCTCACAACCAAATACCAGGTCAGCCTTATCTTTTTCAGACAGCGCTGGCAGGTTAACCTTAACACCCGGCAGGTTTACACCTTTGTTTTCACCCAGCTCGCCATTGTTTTTAACTTCGCAGACGATTTCCTGAGCCTTGACTTCTTTCACGGTCAGTTCAATCAGACCATCATCCAGCAGAACTGTGTTGCCTGGCTTCAGGTCATCAGTCAGTCCGGCATAGGTAACTGCAACACGGGTGTTGTCACCAACCACTGAGACGTCGGTAGTCAGAGTAAATTCCTGTCCAGCAGTCAGCATGACATCATCGCCATTCTGCAGCTTAACGGTACGGATTTCCGGGCCTTTGGTGTCCAGAAGAATGGCAACACGCTTACCGGTTTCAACCATTACTTTACGCAGGCTGGCAATACGGGCACCATGCTCGTCAAAATTACCATGGGAGAAGTTCAGTCTCATCACATTCATGCCTTTGTCGACCAGCTTGGTCAGCATTTCATGGGATTCAGACTTTGGGCCGATGGTACAGACGATCTTGGTCTTTCTCACTGGGACTTTCTCCGTCAGAGGGGGGTTCTGGGATGGTTGGCAGTCAGGTAAAAATAGTTCCCGACGCTTCAATGGGGGCGGATATTACCGCAAAAATGAAAGAAAACCTTCGCCTTTTTACAAGAAATTCGTCGTTTTAGATCAGTAATTACCGAAGAATTGTTTAATTAATCGTCAACGATAATAACTTATGAAAAGGCTTGTGAAACAATGGCTTATTATAGAAAGAATCGTTATTTATGGCAGGTCAGAAATCACCCCGTTTCGTGTTTCTATAGATATAACTTGAAACAGGGTAAGTGAGAATTAAACGAGACGCTCAGAAGAAACAACCATGCCATTTAAGTCAGCATAAAGGAAATGACCGGGAACAAAGTCCGTACCATGGAAGCGAACCGGAAGATTCACTTCACCAAGACCCTTTTTATCAGTTTTCATAGGATGAGTCGCTAACGCCTGAACACCAAGTGGCAACTGTGAGATAACTTCCACATCTCTAATACAGCCATAAACGATGATGCCCTGCCAGCCATTGCTGACTGCCTGATCGGCCAGCATATCGCCCAACAGCGCTTTTCTCAGGGAGCCTCCTCCATCAACAACCAGTACCTTACCGTAACCATCACGGAAAACCTGCTCCCGAACCATGGAATTATCTTCATGGCACTTTATAGTGACGATTTCACCACTGAAAACAGAAGTGCCACCCAGACTTTTAAAACCAGGATCGACCACTTGTATACGGTCAGAAAAATCATCGCAGAGATCAGGGGTGGTAAAAGTCATTATTATTCTCCCATGGCAATTCAGACTGAAATAACAACCACAAAGATCACAAAAAACACAAAGAAAAGCCAGTAACTCTGTGAGATAAGTGATCTTTGTGGCTAGTCAAAATGCCGCAACGAAGTCAGAGGGGCGCCCTGATTCGCCCGAAGGGTGGCTCAGAAAAGCGCCATCAGCTTTGTCAGGCTTGCTTGATGTAGAAAACTGCACGCTGCGCAAGCCTCTCGCGCATATGACGATTTTCTTGGCCACTGAGCACGCAACGAAACGTCAACAGGCCCTAAGAACTCACTCAGCCAAATAGAGCCAGGTTTCCAGTACTGAGTCCGGATTTAAAGAGACTGTATCAATCCCCTCTTCCATTAACCAGCGGGCAAGATCGGGATGGTCACTGGGTCCCTGACCACAGATACCAATGTATTTACCCTGCCGGCGACAAGTCTGAATGGCCATAGACAACAACTGTTTAACGGCGGGGTTACGCTCATCAAAGAGATGGGCGATTAGCCCTGAATCACGATCTAATCCCAGCGTCAGCTGCGTCATGTCGTTAGAGCCAATGGAAAAACCATCAAAATAGTTAAGAAACTCATCAGCCAGAAGCGCATTGGACGGCAGCTCACACATCATGATGATCCTGAGATCATTTTCGCCACGACGGAGCCCAAAGTCTGACATGATCTTGATAACTTGATGAGCTTCATCCGGCGTCCTGACGAATGGCACCATCAGTTCAACATTGGTCAGACCGAACTCTTCTCTCACCCGCTTCATGGCCCGGCATTCCAGTTCGAAGCAATCTCTGAAGGATTCTGAAATGTAGCGAGAAGCACCGCGGAAGCCCAGCATCGGGTTCTCTTCATGAGGCTCATAGATCTTGCCGCCTATCAGGTTGGCGTATTCGTTAGACTTAAAGTCGGAAAGCCGGACAATGACCTTTTCCGGAGCAAAGGCTGCAGCAATAGACGCTACACCTTCAACCAGTTTCTCGACGTAAAAATCAACAGGGTCACCGTAGCCTGCCATGCGCTCATCAATCTGCTGTTTGACGGCATCAGGCATGCTGTCATAGTTCAGCAACGCCTTGGGATGAACGCCAATCATTTTGTTGATAATGAATTCCAGTCGAGCGAGACCTACACCAGCATTTGGCAGTCGGGGGAAACTGAAAGCCCGGTCAGGATTACCCACATTCATCATGATCTTGAATGGCAGCTCTGGCATCTGATCCAGGTCTTTCTTCTGGTGCTCAAACGGTAGCTCACCTTCATAGATAAAGCCGGTATCCCCTTCAGCACAGGAAACCGTGACAGCCTGACCATCTTTCAGTCGATCAGTTGCATCACCACACCCTACGACCGCGGGAATACCAAGCTCTCTGGCGATAATGGCTGCGTGGCAGGTACGCCCGCCACGGTTGGTGACAATGGCTGAGGCACGTTTCATGACAGGTTCCCAGTCCGGATCCGTCATATCCGTAACCAGCACATCACCCACTTTGACACGATCCATATCCGCCAGGTCATCAACCATACAGACTCTGCCCTGGCCAATACGCTGACCAATGCTCCTACCTTCCGCCAGAACATGACCCTGTTCAAGCAAACGATAACGTTCAAGCGTTCTCGACTCGGTTCGACTCTGTACGGTTTCCGGTCTTGCCTGAACAATATAAAGCTGCTGATCATCACCATCTTTCGCCCATTCAATATCCATAGGGCACCCATAGTGCGCCTCAATGGCCATTGCCTGTCGGGCAAGCTCGAGGACATCCTGGTCATTAATGGAAAACTTATTCCGTTCAGCCAGATCTACATCAACCGTTTGGACGGATCTACCGGTTTCCGCAGCGTCGCCATAGACCATTTGAATTGCCTTACTACCCATATTCCGTCTCAAAATGGCAGAACGCCCCGCTTCCAGCGCCGGCTTGTAAACATAAAACTCATCCGGGTTCACTGCCCCCTGAACCACCGTTTCCCCCAAACCGTAGGACGACGTGATAAACACCGCATCACGAAAGCCTGACTCAGTATCCAGAGTGAACATAACACCTGCAGAGCCTGTTTCACTGCGAACCATCCGTTGAATACCTGCAGAGAGAGCAACATCACGATGGTCAAAGCCCTGATGCTCACGGTATGAAATAGCCCGGTCGTTGAACAGTGAAGCAAAGACCTCTCGAACCGCCCTGAGCACATTTTGCTCACCGCGAATATTAAGAAAGGTTTCCTGTTGACCTGCAAAAGAGGCATCGGGCAAGTCTTCAGCTGTCGCTGAAGAGCGTACTGCAACGGCAAGCTCTTTTTGATCACCACAAAGCTCTCGATAGCTGTTAACAATAGCTTTCTCAAACTCTGGCCTGAATGGCTCATCCATAATCCACTGGCGAATTTTGGCACCGCCCTGGGTCAGTTGCTGAATATCATCAATATCCAGTTCATCCAGCAGTGTGTGAATCCGGTTATACAATCCGGAACCATCCAGAAAATCCCGATAAGCTGCAGCTGTTGTAGCAAAACCGCCAGGCACACTAACACCCGCCTTGCCCAGATGGCTCAGCATTTCACCCAGAGAGGCATTTTTACCGCCAACCTTGTCGACATCGCCATTGCCCAAAGCATACAGACTGACCACAAACTCTGGTAAAGAGGAACTGTTCAAGCCATTCTCCCAACGTTTCTCTAATAAACGATCAGATTGATCACTGCCAATTCCAGTTTATGCATATGCCATTGAATCATTGGGGGTTGCACAGCAAAAGCAGACGACAATGGTTCTATCACTGGAAAGATTCCGGTATAGTTTGTTAGATATTGTTATCAATTGGAAGTATTTTTTAACATCCGTTTTCATCGGGGAGTCATTTTGTGGAAAGATCGGTATTTTTCATCTCAGATGGAACCGGCATAACGGCTGAGTCCTTTGGCCAGAGCTTACTCGCCCAATTTTCTGGCCCGACGTTTTGTCATCACACGCTGCCATATATAGATACACGGGAAAAAGCAGTAAAAGCACTCATGCAGATTACTGAAGCCCACCAGGCTGAGAAGGTTCAGCCTATTATTTTCATGACAGTTCTGAATGAAGAAGTCAGTCAGTTAATGCATACCAGTGGTGCCTATATTATCGACCTTTTTTCGACGTTTTTGCCTGGTTTGGAGATTGAACTGGGATCCCACCCTCTTTACACCGTTGGCAAGAAGCGCTCTACCACCAGCAGTGACAGTTACCACCGCCGTATTGAGGCGGTTCAGTTTGCTTTGGATAACGATGATGGCGCACGATTCAGGCACTATGAAAAGGCAGATATCATTCTGTTGGGGGCTTCACGTTCCGGAAAAACACCAACCTGCATTTACCTAGGATTGCAGTTTGGCATTTTTGCGGCAAATTACCCTATTACAGAGGATGACCTGGATAAAGGGACAAAACTTCCAGATGTGCTCAAACCTCATAAAGAGCGACTGTTTGGTCTGACGATTAACCCGGTTCGATTGGTAGGAATTCGAAATGAACGCCGTCCTAACAGCCGTTATTCATCAGCAAGACAGTGCCAGTATGAGGTACATGCCGTAGAACAGATTTATAGGCAGGAGCAGATCAGTTATATCGATACGACGGAGTTTTCTGTCGAAGAAATTGCGACTCGGATTATGGATCAAGCTAAATTAAACAGAAGATTAAAGTGATTGTCTTCTATAGAGTCTCCAGCTGGAGACAAAAATTTTAACCAACCTAATAAGTGAGATCCTATGTGCAGGACAATAAAATGACAGCGATTCCCGCTGAGCTTAATTGTGTGTTTTTTGGTTGATTTCTTGAGGCGCTCCCTCCCTGATGGACAGAGACTTTCATAAAAAAAGACGGCTTTTCTGGCCAGTAACAGACAAAAAAGCCTACAACCTACTCAACACCAAACTCAGCTACAGCCCTTTGATATCGAGGAATTTGAGGTTAATCGGGAATTTCTGATAAAATGAGGCATTTTCGTTAGGGGGCTTGCTTCATTTTTTTCGTATATAGATTAATTTATTATGCATTTTAGATTTGAGAAAACTTGGCTGATATTTCTTTTAAGCATTTCTTTTGAAATATAACTCTCTGTTTTTGTTGGAGATCTGTCATTTGAATAATGTTTATTGTATTTTATATAGCCTATGACATCTCTTCCCTTATGATCCTTTAAACTTAAATTAGCACCGGACTTAATGATCAGTTTGGTCATATGCAATTCATCATTGTTAGCAGCATAAAACAAAGCAGGACAGCCATCGTTATCCACAGCATTTACATCCACCCCTGAATCAATTAAAAGTTTGACCATGTCAATAAACCCAGACCTTACAGCATGCATTAACGCTGTTCTTCCATGTTGATCTTTTCTTTGTAAATTACAACCGGACGATATTAAAAATTTAACGCAATCCGATTTGTTATTCATGATTGAACTCATTAAAGCGGTACGTCCAGTAGAACTCTGAGTATCCAAAGAGAAGCCATTTTTCAGCAAATAGCTTACTACATCTACATTTCCACCCGCAGCCGCCAAATTAAGCATGTTTTGATGAAGTATCGTTTCCTTTTTAGGTTCAATAGTTAATCCTTGAGACAGAAAATAATCAAAAACGTCGTATGATCCTGAGTTTGCTGCATGCATTAAAATGCTTTTCCCATACTCATCTTCGCATGACAGGCTTGGCTGTTTAGCATGCACTAACTTTACAAGCTCTATATTTCCACTAAGAATCGCATGCATTAGCAAAGTTCTTCTGGATCGATCGATCAAATTAATACTTGCGCCATTATCAATCAAGAGTTCTACAATTTCTTTATGACCAAATAGTGCCGCTGTCATTAATGGTGTTTTACCAAAATAATCGGTCTGATTCAGTTCTTCTCTATTCTGAATACACTGCAATATAGTATTATAATCACCAGAACGGGCGGCTTGTAAAAAAACAGTATCCTCCTCATGACATGAAGCAGCGTTATGAATTATTAATGAGCTTGCCTTTTCATCACTCTGCAACACTAGAGGATGATTTTCTCCACTATCAGTTAGCTGAGCATTACGCCCCTGAGAACTGTTTAACTTGGAATCAATTTTAGATTTTAGCTCGATTATTTCATGCTTGAAGGCCATCAAGTCTTCATAAATTAAACAGGGATCACCCATTGACATCATACAAGAGTGACAGGCCTCCTTATTATCAACAATCTCCTTTAAACTGAAGTAAATGCAACCCTTTCGGCCGAATTGAAATTCCAACAAAGCAGTTCCTTTATCCTTAATACTCTGTTCTATAGGGCTATTTAATAACTTAGTTAATTGCACATAAATATCAGGCAAAGGATCTAAAGAGTCAACTACACCTTCAATTGTTATATTTGTTGGATCCATTAACTTCAGACGTTTTCCTGCAGTACCTAGTTTTTCTGCAATATAAACAGGGGAAAAAACCAGGCACGACTCAGGAAGCCGAATATGATATGCCTCGACTTTTGTTTCCTCAACGACTGTTCGGTGAAAAAGCAATGCATGATCTGAAACAACATTCTTTTTTTCAGTATGAACTTCCTGTTTACTCGCTATAATTCCAGTCGATGTAACGGGTGGCAAATTACTTTGCAATTTGGTTTTTGGCCTAAAACCCATTCCTTCCATAATAAACCTTGTATTGTAACGTGAGTTAGAAAGGATAATCCCTTACAGTTTGAGTGAATCAATCCAGTTAATCTGACTAAAAATAGCCTTTATTTCTACTTTTTGGGATTAATATAATCTTGCAGCTTAAGATTAAGAAGAGTTGACTGTCTGAAGTCATTGCTGCATAGCGTTGACAGACTAATCATCATTAGTCACAAGTAGTCACCCTGCGCACTGGACAAAATACACGCAAGCTTATGTAGAGTATGAACAGAAGCTGCCTGGGCTGCACTTATTGTCAGGCTATTCTCAAGAGCAGAATCCTGATGAGCAGATATGGGATCGACTCAAGGAAATGATGGGAAAACCGCTTTAAAGACCAGGAATGATTTCATAGATTTTGTTCACAGTCAGATTCGGAGGCTTCAATAATTGCCTGAAGTGGTGAAAGGGGTCTTCAGGTTCCATGATACTAGCTAAGCTTACATACAGTGTTACTGTGTAATAATCATAATTCAGTAAAAAAATCACATATCAACATAAGATTAATATTTCAATATAAGATTAATATTTCAATTAAAATTTTTTGCATTAAATTAAATTTCAAAACACAAGAAACAATTTATAATCGATACCATTCACACTTAACCTCTTACTCTTAAAAATCAGTGAAGACCACTAAACATAAATAAAACCAAGAGCATGATAAGCATCTTGCAATCAGAAGGAAATTAATAATGGGTCCGATTCTTGCGAAAACGATGGCAGGAAGTTATTTAGAGATGGAATCAGTTACTCCATCCGCACCACCGTACTGTACCAATAGTGATGATATAATTGATCCAGAAGAAGAGGGTCTACTCCCTCAAGAATCTCATACACCAATACGAGACAAATCAATCCAAATCATCGAAACGTTTTTAAATAAACTGGGTTTTATTCTCGGAGCAGACCAATCGATCATTTATCCCAAGAAATTAAAGCCTGACGGGGAGTTTGAAGAGTCAGCATTGTCATCATCTCAATCCGGTGATATTGCACTGGCAACGGCAACATCAGCAGAGTTGGACGACAACCAGAAGGACAGGGTTTTCTCTGCATTATTACTTACTTTATCCAAACAGAAAACACCAGAGATATCCACTAAAAAGTCATGCACAGGGCATGGTGTTAAAGCAGACCACAGTACTTCTGGAAAATATGGTGCATTACTTCATAATGAAAACCTTGAAATTTCTGAAGTGGTGGTTGATGCCTACCAGACATGCAGTCATCGCTTTGGGAAAATTCCGAACTACTGCGACCCCAACGCAAATCCTGTAGGGATTTTAACAAAGCTTGGAGCAATGGACCCAGAAAAACTATATGATTTATTCGATAATCCACAGCATGAAGTCAAAAAACCAAGTGTAAGTGCTTTTTTTTATAACCCCATATCTCCATTCGTACAAGCAGATTATAGAAATCAGTTATACAGTGCACATATGCAATCTAGCTGGAGTTTGTGTGAGGGTAACTATAACCAATATTTCTCGAAAGAGATGCATCAACAGTACCATACCGACTATGAAACCATGTGTGAGACAGGAAAACCAAAGGGAGATAATCCGTATGGTTCAAGTGATTACCATTCATTTTGTAATTTATACAAAAAAGACAATGAGGTTCAAGATGAATGCCGATATACAGCAATGACCATTGCAAATAAATTTCGAGATACAGAGAAAGTAGATATATCACAAATCCCTTTATGCGACACCAGATTTGAAATACCGGAAGAAGAGTGTGCGTCTCTATTAAACACACAGGGTCTGAAATATTTTAAACAATTCCCATTCACCCCAGGTACTGAGTACTCTGAGCAATATAAAACAGCACAATGCGACCATATTCAACAGCAGGAATACAGTGCTGGGCATACACGGCTAGTACTGGGAGGGGTTTCACTGGCTTTAACGGTTGTGCTGAATACTATTCCTACTGCGATATATGAAGCTCAAAACTTGGACGAATCAATGAAGGACTGGTGTACAAAAGCAGCTATGGTAGCCCGTTTTGCTATCATGGGTATAGCACTGGCTCCTCCCGCAGCTTTGATTGCAGGAGCATCCCCTGTAACGCTCGCCGCAATTTCCGGGGTATCGTCTGGTGCATCCTGCTTACAGACACTTGGGCGGATTAGCACTAATTATATTAAGGCCCGGCAAGCAACAAATTCTCCTTCCAACCATAGCGATGCCGCTCAATTCATCAATAAAAATCGAAGTTCCGACAATTGCTACGCACTAACAAAAGATGGGATAAAAGCCATTATTCAAGCACTTTGGACGACTCAACATGCCATGGAAGTATTAGAACAGCCATTGCCAATACTGGTACGCCGGGGTCTTATGAGTGTGACTCTCTTGCAACTACTGGGAAATGCTCGAAAGCATTTTCAGGGTACCACTTCAACAGGTCCCTCTATGCTTCATCAGGCAATGCGCGGTGATAGACAACCGGTAATGATATCAATCATGCGATTAATTCAACCGCTGAATGCTGATGATGAAAAGAATATACTGAAAGAAGTCAATGGGGCTTGCATAGCTTACATCTTTGGAGGAAATCGCCTGAATGACAAACAGGAAAAGGATTTTTTTGCGATGTTGTTTTCTAAATTATGCCAAGACATGAAGGAATTAGAATCGATTTGGCATATAATTGACAGGATTTATAGCTTCAATTTTTCAGACTTTGACATGAAAAATAAAAAAATGAATTCTGAACACGAAGGGTTTTCTCAAGATATTCAGCATTTTTTTATTGAATTGGCAGAGCTGCGATTGTTAGATAAGCTTCCGCTCATTGATAGTCGTGGTGGCTTTGATGCTTCAAATTTCGCAACAGCAAATCCATTCAAGATAATGGGGTCTTTTGGGAAAACAGTTATAGAATGGAATTGCAATGCAGTTTACGATGGATTGATTGCTCCAATTGTATGCATGCTGGAACATAAGCAAAACCCCTCTGTCGTAATCAATATCCCAGAAGAAACCCAAAAAATTTCACATGAAAATCTTGTCCCCCCCCTTCCTGAAAGCACAGTTACGAACATTGAACCAATGATTCTTCCAAATGATTATATATAATGAACACTATACTGTTCAGGCAGACAGTGGAATGATCTCAAGTGTCTGAGTTTAGGAAAAGGTTATCTTTTGATTCCCAATCGTGCCAATAAACAAACCGATCAATTAGCAACTGAGAATATTGGAGTAAGTGATGTTGTAATACCAATCGAACTTTCTGACTCCCGTTATGAGCATGAAGATTGAGCCTTAGCTATGGAGACGACCGTCAACGAAGGATTAAGGGCAAATCTTCAGTGCAATAGGGCGTCAGAAAGTTCGATTAGTACAATTTCATAATCAACTTAATCACATACTCCGCTATCTTAGGGTATTTTTAATGAGTCATTCGGAATTCGTACCCAGCCTTCCATTAAAACTCTGGCACTGCGACTCATAATGGCTTTGGTCACAGACCACTGACCATCTTGCAATGCTGCTTCAGCACCCACCTTTAATGTGCCGGAAGGATGACCAAAGCGAACAGCGTTCTTCTCGCCACCACCAGCGGCCAGATTAACCAGGGTTCCGGGAATCGCTGCAGCAGTCCCAATGGCAACTGCAGCGGTACCCATCATGGCATGGTGCAGTTTACCCATAGAGAGTGCCCGAACCAGCAGATCCACATCACCTTCAGAGACTTCTTTACCACTGGAAGAAAGGTAACTTTTTGGTTTGGAGACAAAGGCGACTTTTGGCGTATGCTGTCGGGTAGCCGCTTCTTCGATATTACTGATCAATCCCATCCGAATAGCGCCGTGAGCTCGAATGCTCTCAAACATGGCCAGTGCTTTTGCATCACCATTAATGGCTTCCTGCAGTTCGGTTCCCTGGTAACCAATCTCTTCTGCATTGACGAAAATAGTGGGAATACCGGCATTGATCATGGTGGCTTTCAGTGTTCCGACGCCCGGTACTTCAAGATTATCCACCAGATGACCGGTTGGGAACATGGCGCCCTCACCATCCGCCGGATCCAGAAACTCAACCTGAACTTCAGCCGCCGGAAAGGTCACGCCATCAAGAACAAAGTCACCGGTTTCCTGAACCGCACCATCCGTGATGGGCACATTGGCAATAATTGTTTTCTTGATATTGGCCTGCCAGATTCTTACCGTTGCAATACCATTATCAGGTATCCGTTCGGCATCAACCAGGCCACTACTGATGGCAAAAGCACCAACAGCCGCTGTGAGGTTACCGCAGTTGCCGCTCCAATCAACAAAGGGTTTATCAATAGACACCTGTCCAAACAGGTAGTCAACATCGTGATCTGGCTGACTGGTTTTTGAAAGAATCACGGTTTTGCTGGTACTGGACGTTGCCCCGCCCATACCATCGATTTGCTTACCGTAGGGATCAGGGCTGCCAATCACCCGAAGTAACAATGAATCACGAGCTTCACCCGGTACCTGTGCAGCTTCGGGTAAATCGGTGAGATTGAAAAAGACACCTTTACTGGTGCCCCCACGCATGTAGGTAGCAGGAACTTTTATCTGGGGGGAATAAGTCATATCCGTATTCTCTCTCGTTCCCACACGTTGCAAGGTTGTCGCAAAAGGGCTGCGCTCGCATCTTTTGCGACAACCCCGTTGCATGAGAATGCATACCAAAGCTCCCACGTATGGCGTGGGAGCAAGGAGAAGGGTTTGCTCAGGCTACCGCCTCTGACTCCAGGAAATCCTTGGCAAATCGCTGCAGAACACCACCTGCCGCATAGACAGATACTTCTTCTGCAGTATCAAGTCGGCAGGTCACAGGCACTTCCAATGTTTCTCCATTGTTACGGTGGATCAGCAGAGCCAGCGTTGCACCCGGTGTAGGCTCACCCAGCACATCGTAAATTTCAGTGCCATCCAATCCCAGTGTTTTACGGGTAGTACCTGCTTTAAACTCAAGAGGCAGCACCCCCATTCCCACCAGATTGGTTCTGTGAATACGTTCAAAACCTTCGGCTGCAATCGCTTCTACGCCTGCCAGACGAACCCCTTTGGCCGCCCAGTCACGGGATGAGCCCTGACCATAATCAGCACCAGCCACAATGATCAATGGCTGCTTACGCTCCATATAGGTTTCAATGGCTTCCCACATCCGGGTTTCTTTGCCCTCAGGCTCAACCCGTGCCAGAGAACCCTGTTTAACCTCGCCATTGGCGTCGAGACACATCTCATTGAGGAGTTTTGGATTGGCAAACGTTGCTCTCTGGGCGGTGAGGTGATCACCCCGGTGGGTTGCATAGGAGTTAAAATCTTCTTCAGGCAAGCCCATTTTTGCCAGGTACTCTCCAGCAGCACTGCTGGCCATAATCGCATTGGAAGGTGAAAGATGGTCTGTGGTGATATTGTCCCCCAATACCGCCAGAGGGCGCATACCTTTCAACGTGCGCTCACCCGCCAAAGCGCCTTCCCAATAAGGGGGGCGGCGGATATAGGTACTCATTGGTTTCCAGTCGTACAGTGGGCTCTCTGCCTCTTCGGCTTTACCCAGATCAAACATCGGAATGTAAACCTGCTTAAACTGCTCAGGCTTCACGGATTCAGCAACAATCGCATCAATCTCTTCATCGCTGGGCCAGATATCTTTCAGAGTAACGGGATTACCCTTGTTATCTGTACCCAGTACGTCCTTTTCAATATCAAAGCGCACGGTACCAGCAATGGCATACGCAACAACCAGCGGTGGTGATGCAAGGAAAGCCTGCTTGGCATAAGGATGAATACGGCCATCAAAGTTACGGTTACCGGACAGAACAGCGGTTGCATAGAGATCACGATCAATCACTTCCTGCTGAATCTCGGGATCAAGGGCACCACTCATACCATTACAAGTAGTACAGGCGTAAGCAACAATGCCAAAGCCCAGCTTTTCCATCTCCGAGAGAAGACCAGCTTCCTCAAGATAAAGTTTGGCAACTTTTGAGCCAGGAGCAAAAGAGGATTTCACCCATGGCTTACGAATAAGGCCCAGCTCATTGGCTTTACGTGCAACCAGACCGGCGGCCACAACATTACGGGGGTTGCTGGTATTGGTACAGCTGGTAATGGCTGCGATGATGATGGCACCATCAGGCATTTCACCACTCTTTTCTTCCCACTCACCAGCAACACCACGACTCTGCAGCTCTGAGGTTGGCAGACGGCGATGTGGATTGGAGGGGCCAGCCATATTTCGACATACGGAAGAAAGGTCAAACGTCAGAACCCGCTCATATTCAGCGGTTTCCAGATCATTCGCCCAGAGACCGGTGGTCTTCGCATAATTTTCGACCAGAGCCACCTGCTCAGGCTCACGACCGGTCAGCTTGAGGTAGTCAATGGTCTGCTCATCGATATAGAACATGCCAGCAGAAGCACCAAACTCTGGCGTCATATTGGAGATGGTCGCACGGTCACCAATAGTCAGATTGGCAGCACCTTCGCCAAAAAACTCAAGATAAGCAGAGACTACACGCTCTTTTCTCAGAAATTCGGTTAACGCCAGAACGATATCAGTGGCAGTAATACCGGGTTGGCGCTTGCCCACCAATTCAACACCCACGATATTCGGTAGACGCATCATGGAAGGGCGACCCAACATCACGGTTTCAGCTTCAAGGCCACCGACACCAATGGCGATGACGCCCAGGGCATCGACGTGTGGCGTATGGCTGTCGGTACCGACACAGGTATCCGGATAGGCAATACCATCGCGAGCCTGAATAACCGGAGACATTTTCTCCAGATTGATCTGGTGCATAATGCCATTGCCGGCAGGAATCACATCCACATTTTCAAAGGCAGTTTTGGTCCATTCAATGAAGTGAAAACGATCTTCATTACGACGATCTTCAATCGCCCGGTTCTTTTCAAAAGCATCCGGATCGAAACCACCGTGTTCAACGGCCAGGGAGTGGTCAACGATCAATTGGGTAGGAACAACCGGGTTAACTTTAGAAGGGTCCCCACCCTGCTCCGCAATGGCATCTCTCAGGCCGGCAAGGTCAACGAGAGCGGTCTGTCCAAGAATGTCATGACAGACAACACGGGCAGGATACCAGGGAAAATCCAGGTCTCGCTTGCGCTCAATGATCTGCTTCAGAGAATCGGTCAGCGTTTCCGGGTCACAGCGGCGAACCAGTTGCTCAGCCAGTACTCGGGAGGTATAGGGTAAGGTTTTATAGGCGCCCGGCTGAATCGCTTCCACGGCTTCACGGGTGTCATAGTAATCCAGCTGGGTGCCGGGTAAGGCTTTACGAAAATCAGTGCTCATACGTCGAACGTCCACCGGGCAAGAAATTTATTGTTATGAACCACGAAGAACACAAAGAGCACAAAGATAACGTTCTTCTCTGTGCACCTTGTGACCTTTGTGGTTAATCGCGGTCTTCAATCGCTACCCATTCCGCACTTTCTGGCCCGGTATAGTCTGCAGATGGACGGATGATACGGTTGTTAGCTCGCTGCTCCATAACGTGGGCGGTCCAGCCTGCTACCCGTGAACAGACAAAGATCGGGGTAAACAACTTGGTGGGAATACCCATGAAGTTGTAAGCCGATGCATGGAAGAAATCGGCATTGCAGAATAGTTTCTTCTCACGCCACATAACGGCTTCAACGCGCTCGGAAACCGCATACAGGTACTCATCACCCACCTGTTCAGACAGTTTTTGTGACCACTCTTTGATGATGGCATTACGCGGATCAGACTCGCGATATATCGCATGACCAAAACCCATTATCTTATCTTTACGGGCCAGCATGCCCATGATTTTGTCTTCAGCTTCTTCTGGAGAGCGCCAGTTTTCGATCATTTCCATGGCTGCTTCGTTTGCACCACCATGCAATGGGCCACGCAGAGAGCCGATTGCACCGGTTACACAGCTGTGAATATCGGAGAGAGTTGAAGCACAAACACGGCCGGTAAAGGTTGAAGCATTGAACTCATGCTCAGCGTACAGTACAAGAGAAGCGTGCATTACCTGAACGTGCAGAGGCTCAGGCTTTTTGTTGTGCAGGGTCCAGAGGAACTGCTCAGCAATGGAATCAGCATCGGTATCAACATCAACCCGAACACCGTTATGGCTGAAGTTGTACCAATAGTTAATCATGCCCGGGAATACAGCCAGCATGCGATCAATGTGATCGTTCTGTTCTGAGAAATCCTGTTCGGTTTCCAGGTTGCCCAGCATTGAGCAGCCGGTGCGCATAACATCCATTGGATGAGCATCGGCAGGAATCTGCTCCAGAACGGTTTTCAACGCAGCTGGCAGAGAGCGGAGGCCTTTCAGCTTGGCTTTGTAGCCGTCCAGTTCGGTTTGATTGGGCAATTTGCCGTAAAGCAGGAGATAAGCAACTTCTTCAAACTGAGCTTTATCCGCCAGTTCTTTGATATCGTATCCACGGTAAGTCAGGCCTGATCCGGTTTGGCCAACAGTACACAGTGCGGTTTCACCAGCTGACTGGCCACGCAGACCAGCACCACTTAATTTCTTCTCTGCCATGGAACTTCTCCGTTTTTTTATTTCGTTCACTTGCTGAGTGTCAGGCACCAGAAGAGTAGCCAGGCTACCCATCTCATCAGCCGGTACCCGGGAATTATTGTGATTCCCTGTAAAAAAGACTTCCCTCAAATTGACTATAAAGCTGGTGATCGCTTAATGATGAAGTACCAGCAGTGATCAATTTATGGGTTCAGGAATTCTTTGGTTTTAACCAGTTGCTCACGCTCCTGGAAGGTCATCATGCCGTCAGCAATGGCACCACTGTTCCCATCACGCTTGATAACGTTCAACACTTCTCGCATGGCCGTTACAGCGGCTCTTTGCAGATCCGATGGAATGATGATCAGCTGATAGCCCATCGCTTTGAGATCTTCTGTGGGCACCAGTGGCGTTTTACCACTGTAAAACATGTTAATCAGCTTGGGGCCGGGAGCCTGCCGGGCTATCTCTTCGATCTGTTCAATGGTTTGTGGCGCTTCAACAAACAACATGTCGGCACCGGCATCGACGTAAGCTCTGGCGCGATCAATAGCATCGTCAAAGCCGCTGACGGCAATCGCATCAGTGCGGGCGATCACGGTTACATCACCAGCGTATTTTTTGGCTACAGAGACTTTTTTACACATCTCTTCAAGAGACACCAAAGACTTGCCATCGAGATGACCGCAACGCTTGGGAAATTCCTGATCTTCCAGGTGGAAAGCACTGACGCCGGCATTACGGAACAGTTCTACTGTCCGCTTAACATTCACCTCATTACCAAAACCGGTATCAGCGTCGGCAATAACAGGCAATGTTGTGGCTTCAACAATCTGACGAACACGATCAACCACTTCTGTCAGCGTCAGCAGACCTATATCAGGAACACCAGTACTACGAGCGATCGCACCACCACTGGCGTATAATGCAGAGAAACCGGCTTCTTCACCCAGGCGTGCAGAAATACCATCGTAGACACCGGGGGCGGTAACAATGCCCTGCTCGGCGATCAGTCGATCTAATGCATTATTCTTTTGATTCATTGTGTTACCTCTGATTCTTACTTCTTGTTATAAAGAGCTTTAACAACAGCATTACTCGTTCTGTTGCTGCTCGATGGCGGCCTCAATTTCCCGGCACGCCCGGGCGATATGTCGGCGCATGAGAATCTCAGCCAATTCACCATCTCGATCCTTGAGTGCTTTATATATCATCTGGTGTTCTGTCAGCGCCTGTTCAGGTCTTGCGGCAGAATTGGATGATCGCCGGTAAATGCGAACCAGATGGTACAGCTCATCGCAAAGTGCTCTGATCAGTCGTTTGTTACCGGATGCCTTGATGATGCGATAGTGAAAGTCATAGTCACCTTCCTGATCCATGTAGGCTTCACCATTATGTTCATCAACATAACGGGCATGACTTTCAATGAGTTGACCCAGATCAATAAGGTCTTCATTGGTCATGTTTCTTGCCGCTTCCCGGGCAGCAATGCCTTCCAGAGCTTCTCGAATGGCAAAGATTTCCGAAAGTTCCTGTCTTGTCAGTGTGACAACTCTGGCACCCACATGCGGTGCTCGAACCACGAGCCCCATGCCCTCAAGCCTTAGAATGGCTTCACGCAGTGGCCCACGACCAATGCCATAACGCCGTGAAAGCTCTGGCTCAGAAATCCGACTTCCCTCTGGCAACTGGCCACTGATAATGTCCTGAACCAGAACCTCAGTAACTTCGCTGGCCTGAGTAAGGCGAATTGTTGGCTCTATTGAGGTCATAGGCATCATCGAATATTGTTGACAATATTTTAATTCGAAGCATTTATACCGAATTATTATCAGTATTTCTACCTACATTGTAAACAATCTTCCAGAGCTTTGAAGTTTTTCTGAACTATAGAGCAAGAAAAAAGTCTCATATGACAGGCATCCCCATATCACTTGGCATCGTCGCTTTAAGCATGGCGAGTACTGTTAAAGAACATCAAAAACAGGCTTTCCGGTAGATCAAAACAAATGATAACCATCTGATTTATCTTGCTTTATATTAAAAACAGAATTTAATATCATGGACATACAAAACACTCTGCAAAATAAAGACAGTGCTACTGAGTTGTTCAGTGAAATATTGAGACACCAGAAAGAAAACAACCTTCAGATCAAGGCAGTACCTGAAGTAGTACAAAGATACATAGAATATGAATAGGCTTGCTTTTCCAGCAACAAGCTGTTCATGAGAGCCCTCACCAACCGTAGATTTACTGTTCCGGTTAATGTTGAAAATGAATTGAAGAAAATAAAAAGCGCCAAGGAGGCTTACTGTGAACTGTCTAAAGAGCATAAAAGAGTCATAGATTTAAACCTTGAGCTTGTTATTGAAAACAAAACCCTAAGGAATCAGCTTTCAAAAGAGAGTGAAGAAAAACATCCCGCTAATAAAGGAAATATCCAAAAAAGCGGCAGAGATCTTACAGAGTCAAGCTTTATCACTGATATCGAGTTATTGAAAGAAAAGCTCGAAGCCTTAAGAACTGAAGTTCACAAAACTCAGGAATTAAATGAAGCTGCATTGAGAGATTTAGATCTGAAATTAACCAGCATTAGGGGCAAAAGATTGCATTTCACTGCTATAGCCTATGCAAATGTGCAAACCAGGGTAAATGCTCAACTTGATCAGAAAAATGCAAGCATTATTTGGAGTTGTTCAGACTTAATCTGACATTTCTTTTCAAAAAAAGAAAAGGGTTACCGATTTAG
>OODV01000023.1 GCA_900299555.1 uncultured Endozoicomonas sp. | reverse complement strand
CTTCATTTACAGGATATTGCAACTTCGGATCGAAGAACCTTTGCAGGATTTAGGTGGAAAATAGCTGTTCGCCCTGATATATGAGCCTTCAAAGAGGGTTCGGTTACTCCACTCAAAATCGAGCAAATACCCTAAAGCTTCTCTCACCCGAATATCCTCAAAGGGAGCCCGGCGGGTGTTAAACACGATCATCGGGCTACCAATAATCATTTTTGTCGGGATTTCTACTTTTTTGATTTTTCTCGAAGAGATACCGGGGAAGTTATAAGCTTTTGCCCAGTTTTTAGAGATAGGCTCAAAGTAGATGGTCAGAATGCCCGCCTTAAAGGCTTCAAAGGCAATGGTTATATCCTGGTAGAAATAGACGGTAATCTGATCGAAATTATATTTCCCCCGATTTATTGATAGTTCTTTACCCCAGTAGTCATCAACCCTGGTAAAGGTAACCGATGAGCCCGGCTCGACATGAGTTATCTTATAAGGTCCGCTTCCCAGGGGAGGCGTCAACTTTGACTTTTCATTGTGCTGATTATTCCAGTAGTGAGCGGGTAAGACGGGTAACTCTGCGGCACAAAAAAGCTGATCTCTATTTCCGTATTCGCTGAAGTGAAAGCGGATTTTGTATTTGTCGAGCACTTCTACCCGATCAACGGGTTTAAGCTGAACCTGATATCTGATGGGGCCCTTTTTTTTGAGGTAGTTAAAGGAGAATTCGACATCGTCTGCTGTTATTGGTTTTCCATCGTGAAACCGAGCCTCAGGGCGCAGGTTAAAGGTAATCCACTGATTATCATCTGGGTACTCTACGGATTCTGCAATCAACCCATAAGCTGATTTTGACTCATCACCTGTAGGGCTATAAGCGCCCGTACCCATCATCAGGGGCTCATTTAACCCCAGAAATCCCAGCGAAAAAAAATTAAGAGGGGGAATCTGAGAAATATGAGTGCCTGTTTGCATGTAAGGGTTGAGTGTATCGAAAATGCCTATCGCGGCAATTTTGATTTTTCCACCCTTAGGAGCATTGGGGTTTACATAGTTGAAGTGTTGGAAGTCCTCTGGGTATTTAAGGTCATCAAACCTTGATAGGCCATGGTACTTATTAACGATAGGGGCTTTTTCAACAGCTCTCACGCTGTGCAAGCTGATAACAGTCGTAATAATGATAAACAACAGTGTCAGGTGTTTCTGTTTCAAAACGGCTCCTTGATCCACCAGATGGAAAATCTGGTGATGGGATCTAATAGTAGCCATTATTTAGAGTGCTGATTGGTCTCTGAAGAGGATTATTATGTGACCTGATCTTGAGAATTGGGTAGTAAAGCCGAGAACTAAAAGAGAGCCAATTGCTCAAAACTGGAGGCGGTTGGTACACTGCTCTGATAGAGGCTTTACCATGGAAATGTAGTTACTCTTTTTTGACTGGCTTGAAGAGGCGTAAAAAGTTGCATTTCCTCAGAAATTTTACCAGCTCAAGGCTTTAAACTAAAAACTATTCAAGGGATCGGGACGATAATGAGACGCTTTGCTCTGGCAGGAATCCTGCTCTGTATGTCCACACTGGGTCTGGCATATGATAGCCCGATAAAGTCGGATTCCCCCAGCAGATATACTGTCGAGAAAGGCGATACCTTGTGGGATATATCCACTACATTTCTGGACAGCCCATGGTTGTGGCCGGAAATCTGGCATGCCAACCCGCAGATTAAAAACCCTCACCTGATTTATCCGGGAGATATCGTCAGTCTGGTGTACATCAATGGTCAACCAAGGCTGACGATCTCCAGTCGTGGTGATACAGGAAGAACTATTAAGCTGAGTCCGAAAATTCGGGTGATGCCCGGTGAGTCGGCTATTCCCGCTATACCATTGAGTGCAGTACACAGTTACTTGAAGGGTGGGCATGTTTTCTCAAGTGAAGAGCAGCTAAATAACGCACCTTATGTTTTTGCTGCCAAAGATGGAAAGCTGGCCTCGGCAACAGGCGATAAAGTTTATGCTCGAGGAAGTTTTTCCGGGCAGAATGTCCGTTTTGATATCGTTCGCCGTGGTAAGCAGATTGTAGATCCCCAAACGGATGAACTGCTTGGACTCATCGGTATTGATGTTGGAGCCATCAATTTGAGCCGGGTCAGGGAGGATGTCGCCTCCATGGTTATCCAGGAAAGTAAAATGGAGTTGAAGCCAGGAGACCGACTGGTTAAGCAGGGCGCCAGTGGGCTTGTAACAACATTCTTCCCAAGAGCACCGGATGCGCCTCTGGAAGGTATTATCACGGCTAACCTTAACGACGCTAAAAAGATTTCCAAGTTTGATACAGTGGTCATCAACAAAGGAGAGAGAGAGAGCCTTCGGCAGGGTGACGTTCTGGCTGTGTACCGACAGGCAGAGAAAGCGTTTGATCCTTTTACCAATGAAGAGGTTTCCCTGCCATCAGAAAGGATCGGTCTGGTGATGGTTTATCGACCTTTTGAAAAAATGAGCTATGGTATTGTGCTATCAGCAAAAGAGGATATTGAAGTTGGCTATATCCTCAAAAGTCCACAACCATAGATGAACACCTGATCGAAGATAACAATTGATAATCCGTGTGTTCTACAGGGTGCTTCATTGGATGTGTGGCTTATTTCGGCAAAGCTGACAATAACCAGAATAAGCCACATAACTCCGGAATGAGAATTCAATGATATACACTGATACAAGCCAGAAGGATTGGCTGCAACTGGTTCCTTGGCTGACACTTTCTCTGATTCCTGGTTTGGGTCCTATTAAGTCTGGTCAACTTATAGAAATGTTCAATCACCCTGGCCGACTCTTCGCTTCTTCTCTGGATGAACTGAAATCAATCATTCCTGCTAATTTAGCTTACTTGATGGTCAATGCATCTCGTGACCCCGTCATACAAAAACAGCTGAATCTGACCAAGGTCTGGCTTCAATCCAGCGAGGCTCACACAGTTCTAACACCAGACTCACCGCTTTACCCAAAAGCACTGAAGGAACTTCCCGATTCACCTGTTGTGCTCTATATCGTTGGAAATAAACGTCTGATCAGTGAACCTCAACTGGGTGTTGTTGGTAGTCGTAGACCCACCCCGAATGGACGCAGGGTTGCTCAGGAGTTTAGTGAGCACTTGTCCAGAAGTGGTCTGGTTATTACCAGCGGTATGGCTCTTGGGATTGATGCTGCAGCACACCAGGGTGCCCTTGGGTGTTACGGTGGAACCGTTGCTGTTTTAGGTACTGGTGTCGATCAGATTTACCCTGCCCGACATAAAGACCTTTATCAGCTTATTTCCAGTCATGGAGCATTGGTCAGCGAGTTTCCTTTGGGAACCAAACCGTTTGCGGGTAACTTCCCTCGCAGGAATCGTATTTTATCGGGTCTGTCACTGGGGGTAATGGTGGTCGAAGCAGCCCTTGAAAGTGGCTCGTTGATCTCTGCGAGACTGGCTGCAGAGCAGGGGCGTGAGGTCTTTGCCATACCTGGCTCGGTGCTGAATCCATTGAGTCGAGGATGTCATAAGCTCATTCGTGAAGGCGCCGTGCTGGTTGAAAGCCCCGATGATGTATTGATTGAGCTGGCACCGCAGCTGCATGGCGTTATGAATGCATTTTCACCTTCCACTTCCTCTCGAAAAGAAACCGACCCGCTGCGACTGAAAGTCATTGAGGTTATGGGTTTTGATGTAGTCAGTGCTGACCAGATAAGTGCATTATCAGGTGTCCCATATGCTGAGTTATCAGTTGTTCTTACTGAAATGGAGCTTGATGGCGTCATTGAGTCAACACCGGGTGGCTTTATCCGCCTAGGCTAGGAGGCTGTCCGAGAATAGACTACCCTACTGCGGTGATAGCAAATTGGTCTAAAAATCCGCTTTTATTCGTCAAATAGCGCGCTATTCTCCTCACAAAACCGGATTTTTATCCTAAATTTTCTGACATTCTCGCTACGGGCGCTATTCCCGGACAGCCTCCTAGTCATTTCTTAAAAAAAGGTCTTTTTCGTCTAACTGTTGCTTCTGAACTTCTCTTGCTAGACTAGCGAGCCTTACCGATCATGTTTCGGAGAATACTGATGGTCAGGCCATTTGTTGCGATCTTGATAGGGTCAGATTTAGACCTTCCCAGGATCCAGCTCGCAGTTGATGTATTGAAGAAACTCGATGTGCCTGTAGAAGTTAAAGTTCACTCGGCTCATTACACACCTGAGGTAATCAGGAACTACGTAAAAGATGCTGACCAGCGTTGTGCTGCTGCTTTTATCGCCTGCGCAGGAATGGCTGCTCACTTAGCCGGCGTTGTTTCTTCCCTTACTATCAAGCCGGTTATTGGTGTTCCCATTGATACGGGGCCCTTGGATGGTCTGGATGCATTGCTGTCAACGGTTCAAATGCCGGATACCTCGCGGCCCAGATTATCGCCCTGAATGACAAAGATCTGGCAAATCGCCTGCGTATGGATCGCCAAGCTAGTACAGAAGCGGTTCTTGCAAAAGATACCGTTCTCCAACAGCAGTTAAACCATTGAGGTTTATCTTTAAGAGAAATTTTTGAATGATGGATGTTAGTCAAGCTGCCAAGGCAATCAGAAATGGAGGCGTTATTGCCTATCCTACCGAAGCTGTCTGGGGACTGGGGTGTGACCCATGGAATCGGCAGGCGGTGTATCGGATTCTTGAAATCAAGCAGCGGCCCGTTGAGAAGGGTGTGATATTGATAGGGTCTTCAGAAAATCAGTTTACACCACTGCTTGACCCCCTTTCTCCAGAGGAAAGGACCCAGCTGAAGTCCACATGGCCTGGTCCTTATACCTGGCTTATCCCCGATCCTGAAGGCTGGGTGCCGGAATGGATCAGAGGGCAGTTTGATACGGTTGCCGTGCGTATCAGTGCCCACCCCCGGGTGAAAGCACTGTGTGAAGCAACAGGGCACCCGATTGTTTCTACCTCTGCAAACCTTGCAGGCAAAGACCCTTTGCTAACTTTCTCTGGGGTTGAGAAAGAGTTTGGCGCTCTACTCGACGGTATTGTTTCTGGCGATACTGGAGAGCAGAAAACACCGACAAAAATTCAAGACCTGCGATCAGGTGAACTAGTACGGGCAGGCTAATATTGCTCAAATTTAATGGATAAAAGGCTTGTTCCAAGATGTCAGAACCGTCTGTAGATCTCGTAAAACAATACCTCATGGGTTTGCAGAATCGCATATGTACGGCGATTGAAGCAGAAGAAACGGAGGGTTCCTTCAGGGAAGACCAGTGGGATTACCACGGTGGTGGTGGCGGTAAGGCCAGAGTTCTCGAAGGTGGCAAGGTTTTTGAAAAAGCAGGAGTGAATTTTTCTCATGTTAAAGGGGATCAGCTACCTGCCAGTGCCACGGCGCATCGGCCACAAATGGCCGGTCGGAGTTTTCAGGCCATGGGCGTTTCCCTGGTGATTCATCCGGACAATCCATTTGTACCAACGTCTCATGCCAATGTTCGAATGCTGATAGCTCATAAAGAAGGAGAAGATCCGATCTGGTGGTTTGGCGGTGGCTATGACCTGACTCCCTACTATGGCTTTGAAGAAGACTGCAAACACTGGCATCAGACAGCCAAAAAAGCCTGTGAGCCGTTTGGTGACGAGGTCTACCCCCGTTATAAGAAATGGTGTGATGACTACTTCTTTCTTAAACATCGCAATGAACCAAGGGGGGTCGGCGGACTGTTCTACGATGACCTGAATGAGTGGCCATTTGAACGCTGCTTTGAGTTTATGAAGTCGGTTGGCAACAGTTATATTGATGCCTACCTGCCCATTGTTCAGCGTCGTAAAGAGATTTCTTACTCGGAGCAGAACAAGCGCTTTCAGGAATACCGCCGTGGCCGTTATGTGGAATTCAACCTGGTATATGACCGTGGAACATTATTCGGATTGCAGTCCGGTGGTCGTACAGAGTCTATTCTTATGTCTCTGCCTCCTCATGTTCGTTGGGATTACAACTGGAATCCAGAGCAGGGCACTGAAGAAGCTCGCTTATATGAAGAATTTCTAAAACCAAAAGACTGGGTATAAAGAGAGGATTAGATCATGGCCGGACCAGTAGACAGTTACGCTGTAATGGGGAATCCCATTGCCCACAGTAAATCTCCCGCAATACACACACTGTTTGCCGATCAGACCGGTCAGAGCCTGCGCTACACAGCCAACCTTGTAGAAACTGATGGTTTTGAGAAAGCAGTAAAAGACTTTTTCGAAAATGGTGATCTTGGTTTGAGTATCACTGTACCTTTTAAGGAAGAGGCATGGCAGCTGGCTAAAAAAAGAACATCGCGAGCGGAGAAAGCGGGTGCAGTGAACACACTCTGGCAGGATGATCAGGGCCTGCTTCACGGTGATAATACTGATGGCCTTGGTCTGGTTGCTGATCTTAAAGAAAATAATGGTGTGAATATTAACGGTGCCAGAATACTGGTTCTTGGAGCTGGTGGTGCGGTAAGAGGTGTACTTGAACCATTACTTTCCGAACAGCCAGCTGAACTGGTGATTGCGAACCGAACATTAAGCAAAGCTGAAGCTTTGGTTGGGCTCTTTCCCGGGGAGGCTGTTTCCTCCAGCAGTTTTGAAGATATAGAAGGTCGCTTTGACCTGATCATTAATGGCACTGCTGCCAGTCTGCAGGGGGAAATGCCTCCGGTTCCAGAGCACATCGTTGATAACAGTACCTGCTGCTATGACATGATGTATGGTGCTGAAGAAACAGTATTTAACCGTTGGTGTCGTGAGCGTGGTGCAAAGAAGACTATTGATGGGCTGGGTATGCTGGTTGAGCAGGCTGCTGAACAGTTTTCTATCTGGCGTGGTGTACGCCCGGATACTCGCAAGGTTCTTGATCTGCTACGTAACGAAATAGCCTGACAGACTCTATACTCTATTATGAAAATTCCGCCATTCCGAAAGTTGCAGCCTTTTAAATAGTTTGGGTACATGCGGAATTTCAGCTCAAGGCTGTCTATCACGGAATGATGCTCAGATATCGGAAATATTATGGATAAGGCAATGCCCGCCACTGTAATTACTGAAGACCTCTTGCCGGGAGATCTGCTTTTTCAGCTTCGTGCGGGAGGAGAGGCTGAATGGGTTATCAGCCGATTATTTGCGGGCCGAGACGGTATAGCTATTAACCATGTGGCTCTCTACGACGGTGATGGCATGGTAATTGAGGCAGTGATGCCTCAGGTTAAAAAGACACCGTTGGATGATTTTTTGAGCTGCTCTGTGTTGGATAACCATGGCAGACCGTGTGTTCTGGTCTGCCGACTTGAAGCTGATTATTCCATTCTGGTGTCTTCTGCTTTGGAGTTTGCAGAGCAGCAGTTAGCGGTTCCCTATGACCCGCACTACAGCCAATCTCAAGATGGCCACCAAAAGAGCTGGTATTGCAGCGAATTGATTGTTCATGCTTTTCGCAGCGCCAATGAAGGCTGTTTCCTGTTTGAAGAGACCCCCATGAGCTTTCGCGATATGGATACCGGAGAGTTAATGCCATTCTGGATCGATCATTACAAAGCGGTGGGTCAGGATATTCCGGAAGGGCTCCCTGGTTCGCATCCGGCGCTTCTCTCCTGCTCTGATAAGCTAGTCTCCATCAATATTTTTGGATCCCTCCCAGCTAAAAATGGTCAGGACTTATGCAGCCTTGAGCCAGGATCAACACTCGTTTAGAGCAGTTTTTCGATCAGGCCCGATTGCATCAGCTTGACCAATGCGTTTTCACTTTCTTGCCAGATAGAATGGAGAGTCTGCTTCTCATTCATAACAGGGCATTCATAAGTTAAGACAGGTATACCCAGTTTTTCACTGGCATAGCTGCCCATAGAGCCAGGAGTCGGGTGACCTTTAATATCATCTCTGACAATTGGATAAGCATTCTCCTGATGAAGCAGTTGCAGGATTTCTTCACAAGAGCCGTTGCTGTTAAGCATGGGTTTCCAGGAGTGAAAAGAGAGAATAAAACCAGGTGGATATTGATCAAATAAAGAGATAAGAAACTGATTCTCGGGCTCGCTGGCAGGATGCTGTCCTGGAGAGTACTTTTCATCACGCTGCTGTCTGGTCCAGTTAGAAGCAGGAAGGTTACGGTTAAGGTCAACACCATTACTGTTCACCCGCGTCCCATCAGCAAAGCCGTCTGGGTTGAGGGCAGGAATTATAACCATCGGAAAGTTTACCTTATGGTCTTTGAACCAATGCATTAGCTGCTCAAGAACATAGACACTCTCAGGCTCATCTCCATGAGTACCAGCTATCAGATAACAGAACCGGTTATCGCTGGGCTGTCGGCTCACTAGTACATCATTTCAATGGAATTGATGTGTTCCATTGATCCTGAGATTGTCTAAGAATGTTGCCACTGAACTTCGCAAGCTCAGTGCGAACGGAGTGCAAAACATCAAACTCAATGAAACGATGTACTAGTGCATTAATGGGTCTCTTACAAACACTGAATCCATTCTTTGAAAAGTTGTAATTCGTCATTTTGTTAATACTGTAGTGATCTATAACGCAGGTAAATGCTGCATTTGAAAAGGGAAATAGTACTTACTTTATATATCGCAGGTTTTGATCAATGATTGCGTCGATTTTATTAAAGTTATGAAATAGACTGATTAGTTATCTATAAATACTTGCCATCAGTAATGCAGTCCAAACGTGTTTGGCTTGCTTAGCTTAACCGCAGCAGGGCTCAATAAGGTCCATCAGGCTGCTGGCTGAAGGAATCAATGAACGTTTCTCAATCATCATTAATAGACAACCCTCTGGCGAAAACATTGCGGAATGATATTTGTCAGGGTGCAAAATCGTTGAGTCTTGATTTATCAGAGACACAGGCCGACTTATTGACCCGCTATGTTCTGTTGCTGGATAAGTGGAATAAGGCCTACAACCTGACTGCTATCCGAAACCCCAGAGAGATGGTATTCCGACATATCATTGATAGCCTGAGTATTGTTCCACATATTTCAGGTGGTACGATTCTGGATGTTGGCTCAGGCCCAGGGTTGCCCGGCATTGTTCTGGCAATTATCTATCCAGACAAAAAATTCACGACATTGGACAGTAATGGCAAAAAGACCCGGTTCATGCTTCAGGCAAAGTTGGATCTTCAACTGGATAACCTTGAAGTTGCAAATGCTCGAGTAGAAAGCTTTGAAATCCGGGAACCTTTTGATGCTATTACCTCACGGGCATTTAGCTCATTAGTTAACATGGTTGATGGTACAAAACACTTATTATCACCTTCAGGTGTTTATCTGGCCATGAAAGGGCTATATCCTGAAGAAGAATTGAAGGAACTGATGGATCGTCACGAGATTGAGCTAGTAGGCTGTGAGCCCCTGAATGTACCGGGCACAGAAGGCGATCGACATCTGGTCATTTTGCGTAACAGGCATTGAATGGTATTAAACGGCTGTGGCTAAAATTCTAGCGGTAACCAATCAGAAAGGCGGAGTTGGCAAAACGACGTCCTGCGTTAACCTTTCGGCTTCTCTGGCAGCCAGTAAGCAACGGGTGTTGCTGATCGATGTCGATCCTCAGGGTAACGCCACTATGGGAAGTGGTATTGACAAGCATGATCAGCAATGGTCCGTGTACCATGTACTGACCGGTCGTTGTGATATCAGTCAGGCTATCATGCCCTCTCTTGATGGTGGCTATGATGTTCTGGGAGCCAATGCGGATCTGACGGCAGCTGAAGTTGAGCTGATGTCTATGGATCACAAAGAGTCACGACTCAAGGATGCCCTGGCCAAAGTAGAAGATCAGTATGACTTCATCATGATTGACTGTCCGCCATCCCTTAACATGTTGACCATCAATGCCATGGTTGCTGCCCGCGGGGTCATTATCCCGATGCAGTGCGAGTATTATGCGCTGGAAGGTTTGACAGCCCTGATGGAAACCATTTCAGGTCTCAGGGAAACCATCAATCCCGATTTGCATATTGAAGGTCTGCTACGGACCATGTACGACCCAAGGATGACGCTGACCACTGAAGTATCGAGACAGCTCATCAACCATTTTGGTGATCAGGTTTATCGAACCGTCATTCCCCGAAATATTCGACTCGCTGAAGCACCTAGCCATGGTAAGCCGGTGTTGGCCTATGACAGAAACTCCCGTGGAGCGGTGGCATATCTGGCTCTGGCTGGAGAGCTGGTTCGCAAGCATGATATCAAGGGCCTTCACAGCAAGTCTGAAAGGAAAACAGGAACTCAATAACAGATGGCGAAACAACGTCTCGGTACTAATTTGAATGCACTGCTGGGCAGTGCCAGATTACCAAGCTCTCTATCTAATGACTTGGCAGGGCCTTCCTTGGTCAAAGAGTCTATGGATGGGGTGATGAAAGAACTGCCTGTTGAATTTCTGGTTCGTGGCAAGTATCAGCCTCGCCGAGACATGCACTCTGATGCCCTGGAAGAGTTGGCGGAAAGTATTAAAGAGCAGGGCATCATGCAGCCGATAGTTGTTCGTCCACTCGGGCAGAACCGCTATGAGATCATTGCCGGTGAACGACGTTGGCGTGCAGCTCAATTGGCTGGCCTTTCTGAAGTTCCAGCGTTGATTCGTGATGTTGCAGATGAAGCTGCCATCGCCATGGCTTTGATTGAAAACATCCAGCGTGAGGACCTGAATCCTATTGAAGAAGCGATTGCACTTTCCAGGCTTCAGAAAGAGTTTGAGTTAACCCAACAGGAAGTCGCTCAGGCAGTGGGTAAATCAAGGGCCGCTGTTGCCAATATATTACGGCTGATGTCGTTGAACCCTGAAGTAAAAAAAATGCTGGAATACGGTGATCTTGAAATGGGGCATGCTCGGGCTTTGCTGTCCTTGGGTGAGATGGATCAGCTGGAAGTAGCAAGAACAGTAACGGCAAAAGGTTTGTCTGTTCGTCAGACAGAATCGTTGGTTCGCCGGATTCAGCAGGAAAAGGAAAAGGGCGGAAAAACCGTTAAGCGTCTTGATCCTAATATAAAGCAGCTTGAAGATGAGCTTTCTGAAAAGGTAGGGGCGCGTGTTGCAATTCAGTGCAACGCAAAAGGAAAAGGAAAATTAGTTATTTCCTATAACACCCTTGATGAACTTGATGGTGTTCTTGAACACATTAAATAAGCACTGTTAATTCTTTTGAGCTCCCGTGGACAGCAAGGGGGCTCTTCTTCTCCAATCTCTTTTCTACTTCCTTATTTAATCCTTTCTTTATATACAAAAGATATTATTGTAGGTGATTCTACGTAAAACAGCTGTCGCTTATTGATTAAAGTCAAAATCTCTATAGAATGTGCCGCTCTTCTACGACACATGTCGGGGCAGCGAAACGAAAGTTCATCGCTGGCGGGGAAGAACGATTTGAAGATGATTGTTTGGATAGCATGAAAAACAATCGGTTGACAAATCAAGCCGGCGCGGTAAGATGCGCCTCCGCTGACACGGCCCGAACGGCAACGTCAGCGAGTTGGAAAGCTTCTTTCTTCTTCGGAAAACGAGCGCTTGA
>OODV01000169.1 GCA_900299555.1 uncultured Endozoicomonas sp. | reverse complement strand
GTGCCGCTGGGCATTTTCGAAGGGGAGTTGTGTTACTGTTGGCGGGTCGAGTTTTTTAAGCGAGCCAGTACAGTCGTTGGACTGATCTCAAGGACACGTCCGATATCTCTGACCCCGGAGCCATTCATGGTCATCTTTATGATCTGCTCATGAGTACCTGGCAGATTGCCGTTATAGCGATACTCAAGTTGGAAGCTCTTATTACAGTCCTTGCATCGATACCGCTGGTGACCCGTCTCAGCTTTCCCGTTCTTAACAACATTGAACGTTTGTTGACAATGGATACAGGCAACTTGAACTACAGCCATAGATGACTCAAAAAGACAGGAATGTATCAGATCAACAGCTCTGACACATCACCAAAAATAAGCTGATCAGAACATGTGTAAAGTTTAAGTTCGTTAATAGCGAATTATCGGCAATAGCTGATGATCAACATCTTTGGTTTAAAAGAGGAAAGAAATACCCTTGTGCCGTTGAGGCAGGAAAATTACCTTTTGAAAAATGTGTTACAAAAGAGCCTTATCCTTCAAGTAACACGAAAAAGGTAACCCACAAACCACCTCTATTACCCGGTGTAAATCCATGCTTTGTTCCTGACTCTACAATTAACACGGAAAGGGTAACGCACAAACCACCTCAATTATCCGGTGTAAACCCATGCTTTGTTCTTGACGAGTGAATAAGGCTGGGGTGACCAGTCATTCATTTCGAACGTTGCAAGATCTAACCCGCTTTTTTTAAAAATTTTTTCCTGAAGGGAGTACGGGCAGACTAGAATACCGTCGAATATCGCCTTCATTAAGATTACCGCCAGTACTGTGAGAAGGCTGGTTTATTGATATGGCCAACGCTTTGCACAGCAGATTTTTGTATCCTGATACCTCAGTTTTTGAGGTGTTCATGAGTAAGGTCGACGGTCGTAAAGTTTCCCATGATGTGAGAGAAAGCATCCGCATCGAGGCTATTCAGAAATGGCTGGATGGAATAAAGGTTCAGAGTCTATCTAAAGAGTATGCAACAGACTCCTCATTTACTTACCGCTGGATCTCAAGTTACCATTCAGACAGTATAGGTGCCCTGAAAACTCGCCCGATTGCTCACAGCAAAAAATTCAAAACTCACACCTGAGTAACAAGATATTCTGGTCAAAATTATTCTCGCCAAAGAGTCAGCCGATTACGGTTTTTATAAAGCTCTCTGGACCAGAGACATTGTGGCTGCTGTTATCAAGACAGAATGTTCAATGCCGTAATGGACTTGCCAGCGCCCTGTTTGAAAAGCCTGGCAGCAGGATGAAAAAAAAGTGCAGAAGTATCTGGGTACTCGTTATCCTACGCAAGTAGGCTGATGAGAGCGATGCCATTATCTACTTTATTGATGAAGCCAGCATACGCTCGGATTATCGCAGTGGTAAAACTGGACTCGATGAGGCATAACCCCGACGGTCACAAAACTGGAGTACGTTCTGACATTAACATGACCGCAGCTATAAGTGGGACAAGCCAAATGCGCTATATGACCATAGTTGGCTGCTTCAATGCTGATGTGTTTATCAAATTCTTGAAGCAGATCGTCAGCTTGGGGCTGAAGTCACTGAAGAGGCAGCGAAAAAAGATTCCTGGTTTTTTCAAGGCCGAGTACACGCTCCAGGAGGTTTTTTGTGCAGAGAATGTACTCACACCAATATGTTTACAAAACAGCTGATTCATCAAGCCAATAGATGGGGTTATTCACGCCATTTCTGATATCCCACCGATTAGGTTCATGTTCAAGGTGGTCTTCTTCAAACGTAAAACGATCAGTCGATGCATCCGTCTCCCCCGTTTCTGGTGTGGGCACTTCTATTACAGGAGTGAGAGAAAACCGCTGGCCGTCATTCGATTGAGAGTTAACCATTGGCTGGACTCTTTCTGCATCGGATGCCTCACCAGCCACAGACACGGCTTGTAAATGCTCATTAACTACGGGAATGTGTGGTGGCAGCTCCCGAATGAATGGCCTGGTCACCTTTGGGGTACTCCCTGTTTGCTGAGCAATACAGGAATAATTCAAAGCATATGTAGCCGTTATTCTTCTATTTGGGTCAATTTGCATCATACCTCGAAAAAGGCATTTGAAACCACTGCCCAAATAAGCCTCTATTTTATTTGCAGCACAATTAATACGTTTTTTAATATAAACAAATATTTCAGACTGATTCGCCGCAATTTGTCGAATTTTTTCGTCAGTTATAGTAAGCAGCCTCTCACCGGTAACCAATTCCGCCAATGTACACCCTGCGGACCACATATCCACTTTCTCAGCTTGTCCATTAGAAAATATTTCTGGAGGCATATAAGAAACAGGTACTCTCAGCCCTTTAATAACAGCTTCACCTCGCTTTCTTGCCAAACCCAAATCACACACTTTCAACAGGAAATCTTTGAGCAGCAGGTTATCTGGTTTGATATCACCATGGACAATGCTTTTTTGTTCAAAATAAGCCAGGACTGTCATCAACTGCGGCATAATCGTTCGGATGACGTCAGGGGGGAGTGGGCCAGAAGATTCATTTAACCTGACTTTCAGGTTTTTACCCCCATCCTCCATCACAATATATCGCTGTCCCTTATGATTGAAAATATCAACCATATTCGCTACGTTGGGGTGACTGTCTTTTTTAAACTTTTCCAGCATCTTTATTTCATTTTGAGCAGCAAGATCATGCTCATCCCCTACAGGTTTTGCAACGCGGTTGGAATCACTAAATACATCCCGTATTTCGAGAACACCTCCTAACTTTTTTGTGTAGAAGCCATCTCCTACAACGGCAGAATGTATCGAAAACTGCCTCGCTAATGGAGGCTTTGGAGACGCTTTAGCCTCTGCACCTTGAGATTGCAGAGAGAGGGCAGAACCCAGACTTCCCTGAGATGCCAGAGGTGAAGATGATTGCCTTGTCAGGCGTATAGATGGTTGCCTTGAAGGTATTGAGCTTCTGCTTTCTATAGGTACATAGAAGGGGCTGACGACCCAGTTATCCCGAAACCGTTCATTATCATCAGGCTGATGAATACGCGCTCTTCGACCAAAGCAACCAACCACAGCACATGACATTCCATGACCGAGCCTTGAAAGAAATCCTCTACCTCCTACGCTGGAGTGACTTGAAGTTCCAATATCCATACCACTTTAATCCCTTAGTTATTGAATAAGCAGTCTATATACAGCAAAAACAAATACTTAAGACTTATTAAACAGGTATCTATGCGCGATTTGTGCAAAACTTGGATACCATATCGAGGAAATAGTTCACTCATTATTCATTGCAAAGGTTCCCCATTCGTCTATCGACATCCTGGGCATGATCGGAAATCACCACACCTTTAAAACCGTCAACAATTAATCGATAAGCACCCAGGTTGTCCGATGACCCACCATCCAGTAAGCGAACATAAGCAGGCTCTTTAAATACTCAGTAATCAGCGTAATAGAATGGGAAAAGCAGCCTGATCCTCATAAAACGTGGCCAGGTCGGAAAACTGTTGTCGCTTTTTCGGGTCAAGCACAACAGAGGCTGTACTGTGTTATGCTTGACCCTCAGTCAGGGCACAATTACTGCAGGAAGAGTCGCAGAACCGGCCTTTATGGTTTTAGGTTAATACCTCGGTTTTAGTTGGGTGCATGGCATAAGCCCCCCCATGCCTTCCTGATAAGCCTGCATGGATGGGTGGTTTACCGGCCAGTCAAACAGCGTATTCACCATGAGGCTCAATGGCAGTGAACAGCCAGTCCCGACCAATAAGGCCGCAATATTGGGAATATTGGAGTTATCCTTTTTCAAGGTGGTGAATGTACACCCTTTCTCAATAATATCCTGGCTGCATCGAACGTACTGCTGATCCAGATACTGCCTGTCCAGAGAAAGCTTGAGATCTTTTTCGTCTGCCCACGCGGGTTCACAAAAACGACGGTCGAGATTCTCTAAGACCGCGTTATTAAAAGGAGGATGAGGTGACCCATGCCTGGAATAAGTCAACGGAATGCAATCCTGAAAATAGCGCTTTTTGTGCTCCGGACTTAGCTCGCCCTGTTGTTTATCAGCGATAAATCTTGAGTATAAGAACAGCCCCGCATAGCTGCCGCCAGAAACCGTAGAGATCGCATCTACATCCCACATATGGTTTTCTTTGGCTAATGCAGACAACATCCCCATGGAGAATGATGCCGCTTTTGCCCCTCCCTGGCCAGGGCAACACCAATCCCTTTACGCTCATTCTCCCCGCTTTCAAACCAATAACTCTCGGATTGAATGCGAACATCAGCGACGGTGCCACTGATGAGAAAACTGTGATCATCAGCACCATGAAAATCTTTTTATAATCGTCCATAAACTACCTTTTATTGTTATACGGCTCTATACACTAACTCCATACTCAGAAATCCGGCCATACATTTTATCATCATGCAGGATTCAAGCGCTGCCCCCGCTGTTCAAAAGACCTGCCTACCCGATTTTAAAAATCCCACACCGAACTCCCCCAGCTCTGCGCAAGTAAAGCTACTCTATAACAGCAAGATCGAACAAAAAGGCTGTTTCAACGATGTATCGTCAAGCCCTGCTTTCGTTTCTCATCCTCTGCAGCACGGTTTATTCAGCAGATAAAAAAAGCTACGGAACCATCATCATCAAAGAAGTGACCTCGGTTTATGACGCCGATACCTTCAAAGTAAATATCGATGGATGGCCAGCTATTATTGGCAAGGGGGTGCCCATTCGAGCATACGGCTTTGATGCACCTGAGATTAGAGGTAAGTGCCAGAAGGAGAAGAATCTTGCTCTCGTCGCCAAACAGCTGACAGTCGAGGCCCTGGACAATGCAAAGGTGATTCAACTCCGGGACATACGGCGGGGAAAGTATTTTCGAATTATTGCGGATGTCTATGTGGATGGCGTGAGTTTGACCGACCTTCACCTACAGGCCGGGACAGCCAGACCTTATGCGGGTGAAACCCGCAAGGGATGGTGTGAACCTTGATTTTATAATTGTGGCGTCTGTGTTGTTTTGAAGTATTTCTTACTTTTGGTGAAGCAGTAAACTGAGACTTTAGAAAAAAGGCTGGATTTAGGTCTTTTATTTTGGATTGCACAATTCAAGACCTGAGCCTGCTTTTATGACCCCATGATATGACAAGGGTTTTCCGGACACTTCTTTACGCTGGCCTGGCATGTTGTTGTTCATATTTGAACGGTGCCAGGTAGCTATTACTCGAGTGCTTTCTCTGACGGTTATAAAACACTTCAATATACTCAAAAGTTGCTTCATGAGCCTCTTCCCAGGTCTGAAAATCCTCATGATGAATGAGCGCTGTTTTCAGCGTATGAAAGAAACTCCCGGCCACTGCATTATCCCGGCAGTTCCCTTTACGGCTCATGCTACAGACCAATGTATTGTCGTTCTGTAATGACGGATAGCGTTCTGATACGTATTGGCTTCCACGATCGCTATGCACAGTAAACCAGCCTGTGGCCTACGCTTCCACATCGCCATCTCCAGCGAGTCGGTTACCAGCGCTGCTGTCATCCTGTTGCTCATAGACCAGCCAACGACGGCTCTGGAGTACAGATCAATAAATACTGACAGGTACAGCCAGCCCTCGCCAGTTGGGACATAGGGTAATATCTCCGACGTATGCCTGATTCGGCTGACCCCGATGGAAGTCACGTTCCAACACGTTATCCGCCAATGGCTTATTATGCCGTGAGTCAGTTATTGTCTTGAATCTACGCTTCGTTTTACTGGCCAGCGCTTCCTCTTTCATAAGTCGGTTAATCCTGTGACGACTAATATTCCTGCCCATATCAGCCAGGTCATCCTGAGACCGGCTGGATTCAGGCCGGGAGCGCCATTCTTAATAGCCAGTGCCTGATACAGACATAACCCTGCACATAGCTGCAATGCTAAAACTCTTCTGGTAGTCTCTGATGAACTTGAATCTCAGAGACTTTCTCTTGCAAAGAAGGCTCCCGCCTTTTTAAAAATGCCGAGTTCCTCTTTCAGTCTTACAACCTCTTTACGTAAGCGTTTGAGGTCATCGCATACATACTCATCATTCTTCCCTCCCTTACCAGATGCCCTGGGTTGATGATACTTTCCAATCCAGGTATGCAGGGTATTTACGTTAACACCGGGATCTTTGGCTGTTTCAGTGACTGGGCGATCGAATTCTACAGCCAGTTTCACAGCAGGTTCCTTGAACTCCGCTGTCCAGGTTTTTGACTTCTTTTCTGACATCTGGATACACCTTAAGGGGCTTTGATATTACCCCTGCTTGTGTGTCCGGAAAACTATAACCACTTCATTATCGGAGCTATCGTAGGCCGCACTGCCAATGACGGTGAATAGCCTGCCAGATCAATGCAATCGAGAAAGCCAGAGCAAACTAAAACAACAAGCGCTAAAAACTATAACCATTTGAAAAACTTAAAATTTATATAATCCCCACCTAATATCCGGCACTCTCCATGCCCAAAATCGGCCTTATAATCCTTCAATCGCAATGTCAGCCAGTGGGTAGGCATTTGGACAATATGTGGTTCTTTACTTAGACCAACGTAACTTTTGTCATTTTTCACGGTCTAAAAGGTTCAGTCAATCATTCACAGGAAGTGGTCGCGATGCCCCTAAAGCCCTGTTTAAGCCGAGCAATATTAGTAATCAGTGTACTGCTGCCAGTAGGAACGTCTATTCCTGGAAGCAGCCTGGCTGATGGTCTGCCCCCCGTTCAGGTAGAGACTTCTTTCAGCATTCCCCCATATCTGCAAAAAATCCTCCCTCATCAGCTGATAAACTACCTAGCCTACTCTATAGCTGAAAAACAGTGGCCATGGCTCAAGAATCATTTAATCAGTGACTTCATAGATAAAAATAATATTGATATGAGTGAAGCTCTTTATGAACATCCTGAACATTATCGAACCTTCAATGACTTCTTTGCGCGCCCACTGAAAAAAGGGATTCGCCCACTTCCGGAAGACCCAACGCTGATCAGCAGCCCAGTAGACGGTACTATCAGCCAGATAGGCCTGATTGAAAACGGCCAGATTATTCAGGCTAAACAACACAACTACAGCCTTACAGCATTGTTTGCTGGAAACAGGGAGCTGGCCAATACATTCAACCATGGCCTGTTCAGTACTATTTATCTATCTCCAGGTGATTACCATCGCGTCCATATGCCCTCCACCGGTGTCCTTAAGCAGATGATTTACGTGCCCGGATCTCTTTACTCCGTCAACGCTAAGACCACAAATAGTATCCAGGGGTTATATGCTCTTAATGAGCGAGTGATCAGCATTTTTGATACCGAGTACGGTGAGATGGCGGTCATCATGGTAGGGGCGATGGTTGTTGGCAGTATGGAGACAGCATGGGCAGGACAGGTAAAGCCGAAGTCCCGCCAGATCACCTGGAGATCTTATGAGAATAAACCTATTCACTTGGACCGCGGTGATGAGATGGGACTATTCAAATTAGGTTCAACTGTAATCGTTCTGTTTGCCAACACTGAAATAAACTGGCTTGAGTATCATCAGTCAGGAAATAAAATCAAAATGGGAGAAGTCTTAGGAAAGCCAGAATAGCAACAACTACAGATTCGCCTGATCTGGTGACTCCCACGATACCAGCCCCCCGATACCTGATATGTGTCCACCCCTTCAGGTCAAGGCTGAACAAAACCCCAGGATCGTTCAGGCAGGTGTAACGCAGAGCTGGAATATCTGGCATTTGCCCTTTAGTAGAGGGCTTAGTCTGGCCATAAAGTAAGATTCACTCAATCAATTCAGACCATAATGGCGCGATCCATAATCAGATCAATAAGTTTTAGTCGGACTTACCAGTGATCTAACGGTAACTGCTCCTTCCGTCAGCGATTCCCGCTACGCACTTCTTAAAGCTGGATTCTAGAGGGTGTCCAATCAG
>OODV01000120.1 GCA_900299555.1 uncultured Endozoicomonas sp. | reverse complement strand
CCAGGGAAATTAAGGGCAGCCGCGATCGGCCTGATAACAACGAGGTAGGCATCTACATAAAATCCATCTTTTTGTATTTGCCACGGAGGCACGGAGACACGAAGGAAAAGACTTTTTTCTTTTCTCTGTGTCTCCGTGCCTCCGTGGAAAAATAAATCTTTCAGGCCACTTGCTGTCGGAATTGAGCAACCATAAACGGCAAAGCAGCCAACAACAACCCGGCACAGGTTACAAAGAAATCCAGCGGGTTGAAACTGCGCAACGGCAGTACAAACTGCAAGCTTTCATCGAGGGCACAACCAATCATCAACAGCAATAACAACCAGCCCCGGTGCCAGAATCGTGAGCTGGCCAGATGCGCCAGTGCCGAGAGAATAAACGCCATGACAAAATGCATCTGCAAATTGCCGCCGAGAAAATGCTCGATGCTGCCCCAAGCCCAGTGGCCATAACCGAGGCTTTTGCTGGCCGATAGAATCACCAGAAAGGCGAGCCAGCCAACCGCTAAAATCCTTACCATTCACAACCCTGTTAATAGGGCACGGAGGCACAGAGAAAAAAAAGTCTTTTCCTCCGTGTCTCCGTGCCTCTGTGGCAATAACAATCACTGTCTAATCAAACTCAGCAATTCAGAAGTTTTTGCTTCCATCAGCGCCACATCACCCCGACTCTCCACATTCAGCCGAATCACCGGCTCGGTATTGGAAAGCCGCAGGTTAAACCGCCACTGTCCCATATCCAGCGAAATACCATCGGTATGGTCAACAGCCACTGCATCCTTTTCATAAATGGCCAGTATCCGGTCAATGGCCGCCTGAGGATCATCCAGCGTACTGTTGATTTCACCAGATGATGGGAACAATGCAATCCGTTCTGAAACAAGTTCAGAAAGTTTCTTACCCTTATGGGACATCAACTCAGTGACCAGAAGCCACGGGATCATACCGGAATCGCAATAGGCAAAGTCACGGAAATAGTGGTGTGCACTCATCTCACCACCATACACTGCATCTTCTTCCCGCATCCGTTCCTTGATAAAGGCATGGCCGGTTTTACACAACACAGGCTCACCACCGGCAGTCGAAACCTGGTCAATGGTATTCCAGGTCAACCGTGGGTCATGGATAATCTTGGCACCGGGATAATGCGCCAGAAACGCCTCACCCAACAGCCCGACAATATAATACCCTTCAATAAACTGACCTTTTTCATCAAATAGAAAGCAACGGTCAAAATCCCCATCCCAGGCAATGCCCATATCCGCCTTGTGCTCAAGCACCGCATCAATGGTTGCTTGCCGACAGTCGTGTAACAGCGGATTAGGAATACCATGGGGGAAATTACCGTCTGGCTCATGGTGAATCTTCACAAACTCTACCGGAACATTGGCCGATACAAACCGTTCCTCAATGGCATCGATCACGTGCCCGGCAGCACCATTACCGGCATTCACCACCAGTTTCAGAGGCTTCAATTCTTCCGGTTTGATATACCCCAGAATATGATCCACATAAGCCGACAAGTTAGAAACTTCCCGATAAGCCCCCCATAAAGTTTTATCTTCTCCTCCGTGACTCCGTGTCTCCGTGGCAAAAAAATCACCAGCCAAAGTCTCAATCTCCCGCAACCCGGTATCCCCGGAAATCGGCTTGCTTTCTTCCCGCACCAGCTTCATCCCGTTATAGTCTTTCGGGTTATGGCTGGCGGTCACCATAATGCCCCCATCAGCCTTCAGGTACGAAGTGGCAAAGTAGACCTCTTCAGTGCCACACAGGCCAATATCAATCACATCCACACCACCGGCACGTAAGCCATCACTCAGGGCGGCCTTCAGCTCCGGGGTAGATAAACGAATATCGCCACCGACGATCATAGTCTTGGGCCTAAGGTATTCTGCCGTTGCCCGACCAATCCGCCAGGCGATGTCTTCATTCAATTCATCGGGCATGCGGCCACGGATATCGTAGGCTTTAAAACAGGACAGCACTGACATTAACAAAACCCCTTAGATAGCATATGTGCTATCATTAAATTCATGAAAACCATTGTACTTGATACCAGCTGCTTTGTTTCGGCACTTCTCGGTAGCGGCGGCGCAAGCCGGGAGATTCTCAGGCTGTGTCTTAACCGCCAGCTAACCCCTCTGATGGGTAATGCCCTTTATACCGAGTATGAGTCGCTATTGAACAGGCCAGCGCTCTGGAATAAGAGTCGTACTACAGAGCCAGAACGGGAACAGGTGCTCAACGCGCTACTGAGTATTACCCGATGGGTTGAGATCTATTATCTCTGGCGGCCAAACTTACCAGACGAAGCGGATAATCACCTGGTAGAACTGGCGATGGCCGGTGGTGCCAGCCATATCATCACCAAAAACATTAAAGATGTTGGTCGAGGAGAATTGCGGTTTGACCACCTAACCATTTGCAAACCAGAAGACTTTATCAGGGAGATCAGACAATGAGCGTACTCACTATTAGACTGACCGAAGAAAAACACGAGCGCCTGAAACAACTAGCCAAATCCAGGAATATTAGCCTGAACAAACTGATGGATGAATTGTCAACCATCGCTTTGGCAGAGTTTGATACCTATAACCGTTATCTGGCCAGAGCAGAATCAGGCAACCCAAAGGAAGCCCTGAAAATTCTGGACCGGCTGGATGGCCGGTTGTGAGTTATGGGTTATGAGGGAATAGTTAATTGCGAATAGACCAATTCCCTATTCCCCCTTAACCATTCACCCTTAACCATTCCCTCACACCTCATCCCCCATAACTCAAAACCCAACTTTGCCAACCTTTTAAGTGTGACGCACACTAAATAAAAAATGTACGCCAGAGGAAGCACCATGCAAAAACTGACGCTGAGAATGGAGCCAGACCAGGTTGAAAGAGCCAAGGCCTATGCTGCACACCATGGCAAGTCCTTATCACAACTGGTGGAAGACTACTTTGACTCCTTAACCGCAGCAGAGGCCAACGAAGAAACCCTGCCGCCCCTTACCCAAAAGCTGAAAGGTGCACTTTGCAATGCTGACACCAGCATGGATGTCAGTGACTATAAAAAGCACCTGGAGGAAAAATACCTGTGAGCATACTGGTAGACACCAATGTCATTCTCGATGTGTTGCTGGAAAGGGCTCCTTTTGCTGATAACTCAACACGCATCATGGCACTGATTGAACGTAAGCAATGTATTGGCTACCTGTGTGCGACCACACTGACGACGATTCACTATTTGGCCTGCAAGGCCATTGGCAACAAAGCTGGCCGCCACGTCATTCAAACTCTTCTGCAAATTTATGAGGTAGCGCCCGTTGACCATAAGGTACTTCAGGCGGCGCTGAATACCGGTTTCAAAGACTATGAATACAGCGTACTTTATAGTGCCGGGGTGAATGCAGGAGTAAACGCCATCATCACCCGGAATGTAAAAAATTTCGGAAGTTCAGAGCTACCGGTTTATACGCCGGAAGAATATCTTGTCAACGTTGTAGGTTGTAAGTGAATAGGGAATAGTTAATTGCGAATAGGCCAATTTCCTATTTACTTAACCATTCCCGCAAATCTCAAACCTCACAACCCACACCTCACAACTCACGCCCGCCCGTAAGTATCCTCAAACCGCACAATATCATCCTCCCCCAGGTACCCCCCGCTCTGTACCTCAACCAACTCAAGGTCGAACTTGCCGGGGTTTTCCAGCCGGTGAACTGCACCAATAGGAATGTAGGTGGACTGGTTTTCAGTCAGCAGAATTTCCTGATCGCCATTGGTGATCAGTGCTGTGCCTTTCACCACAATCCAGTGCTCGGCACGGTGATGGTGCATCTGCAAAGAGAGCTGAGCACCGGGCTTAACGGTAATGCGCTTAACCTGGAAGCGTTCACCCATATCGATGGAGTCATAAGCGCCCCATGGCCGGTAGACTTTGCGATGGAGTTTCACCTCGGGGCGGTTTTCCGCCTTCAAGCGGTCAACAATCTTTTTAACATCCTGTACCCGATCTTTATGAGCCACCAGAATGGCATCGTCACTTTCGGTGATGACCAGATCATCAACACCCACCGTGGCAATCAGTTTTTTCTCACTGCGTACGTAGGTATTGCGGGTATCGTGAAGCAGAACATCACCCAGGGTGGAGTTACCCGCTTCATCCTTCTCAGAAATATCCGCCAGTGATGTCCAGGAACCCACATCAGACCACCCTGCATCCAGTGGAATCACCACCGCATCGGTGGTTTTTTCCATCACGGCGTAATCGATGGACTCATCCGGGCAGGCTTTGAATGCAGGCTCATCCAGACGCACAAAGTCCAGATCGGCATTTTGTATTTCCATCGCTTTCTGGCAAGCTTCGAGAATATCAGGACGGAATTTATTCAATTCTTCCAGATAGCGAGAGGCTTTGAACAGGAACATGCCGGAGTTCCAATAATAATCACCGGACGCCAAGTAACCCTGAGCGGTTTCCAAGTCTGGTTTCTCAACGAACTCTTCAACAGGCATGCAAGAAGGTTTGCCACGGAGGCACGGAGACACGGAGTTTTCTTTTCCAAAAGAACTTTGTATCTTTGTGTCTTTGTGGTTCAAAGCTTTTATATAACCGTAGCCCGTTTCCGGATGGGTAGGCACAATCCCAAATGTGACCAGTTTACCATCACGCGCCGCTGGTAATGCGGCCTCAACAGCCTGATGGAAAACCTTAACATCGTTGATCACATGGTCAGCAGCCAGGATAAGGAGTAGTGGATCATCTTGTTCATTAAAAGAACTCCGTGCCTCCGTGTCTCCGTGGCAAATCTTTAACGCTTTCAAAGCAGCCAATGCAACCGCAGGTGCGGTATTTCTACCAACAGGTTCAAGGATAATGGCTGATGCTTTTCGGCCCATCTGGCGGAACTGTTCAGCCACCAGGAAACGGTGCTCTTCATTGGCAATCACCATTGGTGCGGAAACAGAGTCCAGTCCATCCAGGCGGGTTACCGTGTTCTGCAACATGGTGTGTTCATTCACCAGTGGCAGAAACTGCTTTGGGTATAAAGAACGGGACTGAGGCCAGAGGCGGCTGCCAGAGCCGCCGGACATGACTACAGGGATTAAATCCATAGGTGTTTTTTCAAAAGCAATAGAGTTTGCATAGTATATAAGGAGCGAAATAAGTTCAACGCAACAACTTTTCCCGCAACAAATACCAGGCAAACTTGCTATTCGTTACCAAGTACCGCTTCCACATCCGTCGTGGTTCCTGAACAATCCTGTAGAACCATTCAAGGCCGTATTTCTGCATCCATAATGGCGCACGGTTTACCTTCCCAGCAACTACATCAAAAGTGCCACCCACGCCCATCACAAAACTGACGCCAATCCGATCCTGCCAATTGTTAATGAAGTTCTCTTTTTTCGGACTGGTGATGGCCACAAATAACAGCTTGGCACCGCTGGCCTTGATCTTGTTGACGACAGCCTCTTCATCGCCCCAGAAGTATCCGTGATGATAACCGGCCAGTTTCAGTTTTGGATGCTCTGCCTGAAGCCGCCGTGCAGTTTCAGAGACTACTTCTTCTGTAGCTCCCAGCAGGTAAACCGGCAAAGCTTCCTGCTCCGACATGGCAATCAAATTATGGAACAGATCAACACCGGCAACCCGCTCTGCCACATCATGCCCCAAAAAACGTGCTCCCAGCACAACGCCCATGCCATCAATATTGATAATGTCACAGGCCTCGACCGATTCCCGAAGCTGGGCATCTTTTTGCATATGCACCAGCTTGGCCACATTCACCACCACATGCTGGGTAAACTGATTGGCTTGAATGCGGTCTTTAATAAAGTGTACGGTTTCGTCCATGGTGGCAACGTCCATGGGCGAATTGAGGAAGGTTATTCGTTTCATAGAATTCTGTTGTTGAAATTTTGAATTGAAGAAGCAATTATTCAATATTTAAGATTCATCATTCAAAATTACTTTTGATTGGCCAGCCAAAAGCTCAGGGCAAAATAAGCCCAAGCCTGACTCCAGCGCATATAGTTAATGGAGTTAGTGAAATGACGAGTTTTCTGGTAAACAAACCGTTGCTTACCTGGCAAGTATAGTGTTTTCAGTGAATGACTGATCACCCGTTCTGCCAGCACCCTGTCATATTCAGCATCACCATTTTCACCGGCCAGTTTAACCAGCGTCAGCACCGCCTGGGCGACTGAATGCATATCCAGCGGGTAGCGATTGTTGTTGTAATATTTGGCGGTTCCGTCTGATTCAAAGAAATTAGCTTTGTAATAACTGAAACCTTTTTTAATAGCCTGATCAAACTCATCGGTATTCAATGACCGACGAATAATGTCCAGTGCCTCCAGGTTATAACCGGTATGAAAGCCATCAATAAACTGATGGTGGTGGCGTGCACCATAAACCCAGGAGCCATCTTCGCTTTGTTCACCAGTAGACTGCCGAGCAACTTTCAGCGCTAGTGCTTTATAAGCGTCATTGTTTGTATAAGCAGCAGCAACTGCCACCCAAGCAGCTGCCCAGAGGCTGGCATTATGGACAAACGCTGTTTCGCAGGGGATATAGGCAAAAAAACGTCGGCCATCTGTCTCGGTATAAAGGGTTTTCACAATAAAGCTGGCAGCATCCAATGCCGGTTTACGATAAACATCAGCCTGCTTTTTACTATCTAATGTCTCAAGCGTATCCGCCAGAGCAAACAGAGCTTGGGCCACATACACTGTGGTAATCACATTGGGCTTGCCCTTGGGCACAAAAAAAGCCCTGGCCTTCCAGTCGAAATGATACCCCCAACAACTATGCTGCCACTCCTTACGGTCGCACTGCTGGGTTAGCAGCCAGTCTGCCAGTGCAGTAGCTTCCTGTAAAAAGACGGTATCCTCTGTTCTGCGAAAGTCTTCCAGTAACCCGAGAATAAACAGGCCTACCCCTTTTGGGTTGCGGCGTTTTGGTACGCCCAGCAGGGGGCGAAAATTAACCGGTGACTGCTTGAAAAACTGAATCCAGGCCAAACCGAAAATGCCCGACTTAAGGCCGGGCATCCATTCGAACAGTTTGCTGTTTAACCCGTCGAACGGGTCATAACCGGCAAAGTGGTCTTGTCGTGATTGCTCCAGAACCGTTCGGGAAACATCTAAAGTTATGTCAGTAAGAGATGGGGGCACTTAAAGTGAGCCTTCGATTAATCCAGTGAAAAAGCTTCACCACAATACCAATAGGGCACAAGAGGCACAAAGTTGTAATCAGCTTTTAAAAAAGCCTTTCTTTGTAATGGGATGGTTCGCCCCACCTAAACGGCTTCGATGAGCCAGACTG
>OODV01000149.1 GCA_900299555.1 uncultured Endozoicomonas sp. | reverse complement strand
GTTTATGCTCTCGCCAGTGGGCAGTTATACAGTAGTTAGAAAAGGCAATTGGTATTACGCCTATTTTTTTGCCCACAATCTTATCGCCAGCAGCAACCCGACGTTCCACCATGTGAAGAGAAATGTGGTAGGCATCTTCAATAGAAATATCACTCTCACGTTCCGTTAGCGGGGCAATGCTCTGGCCATTGGTTAAGGCCTCATAGAGTTCATCACCGTACTGCGCTCTTTTATCTTTATTCATTATTTTTATTCGCCTCATTCCCACGTTCTGAATGGGAATCTAAAACCTGTCACATACTCCTGCGCCGGGACATGGGAGCGAGGAGTCTGTCTGGGAATAGATGCCCGTTAACACCCCATCAGCCGTGTTTTATAAAATCCAGACATTGCCGGTTAAACCAGTCCTGATGTTCAACCATCACCCAGTGACCACACTCACTCAGCAGGGTAAAACGGATATTACTGCAGCCCTTCATCATGGTGTCAGCACCACGGGAAGGACAAAACTTGTCATTGACTCCCCAGATACCAAAGATGGGGCAGTTCAACTCATGAAGACGGGAGGTCATGTCTGGCACCTGCATGGTTGACAGCACACAGGCAGGCTGTTCATGAACAACGGCTACTCGCTCATTGACGGTTTCATCGGTCACCTGAGATGCATCAAACAATTGAAGTCCTAACAGACGACGCATACCCGTAACATCTTTCAACTCACCGGAGGCAAATGCAGCCGCCATCTTCTGAATACCTTCCATCTCCTGAAAGTACTGTTCTTTTTCCATCAATCCGCCCGGGGCCATAAGAATCAACTTCGTAACCAGCTCGGGATAGTCCAGCGTCAGTTTGATGGCAATGGCACCACCCAGTGAGTTCCCCACCAGAGTGACAGAATCAATAGCCAGCTGATCAATCAAGCCTTTAACGGCAGCAACAAAAAAATCGAGGGTGTATTCAGTTTCTGGCTTATCACTCAAACCATAACCGGGAAGATCAGGAACGATAGCTCTCACACCGGCTTCTGCAAAAATCGGGTAATTGCCTTTGAAATTGCTGTAACCACTGGCACCTGGTCCACTGCCATGCAGGAACAGTACAGATTCTCCCTTACCGGCTTCGTGGTAGTGAAGTGACATACCATCTTCCAATTGAACAAAATGCCCCTCTGGAATTGCACTCATTACCCGCTCTCCTTCTTGTTATTATGAATGTGGAACCGTTTTGATCATTCGGTATCCACCAAACACCCATTGTGAAAAAGCATCTACCCAGTGAGTTTGGTCACTTTACAGAAGTGGTGTTTATCTTCGTTCAAGGTTCTTTACTGTCAGGCATTTTTTCAATGGCAGGCAATAGCAACATCGTCCAACAAGACTAATACAGCCCCAGACTCAGTGAGTAACATCGTAGACCTGATGCAAAATAAAAGAACAAATGCCCATAGCTAATAAAAAGGAATGGTAGTAATGAGTAACTCTCTGGATTTTACCGATAAAGTCGTTTTGGTCACTGGTGGTGGCAAAGGTGCCGGCAAAGGTATCAGTGAACGTTTCTTACAGCAGGGTGCCCATGTCGTAATCTGCGGACGTCAGGAACCGGATAATCTGCCTTCTGCAATTAACCCACAGGGAAATCAAAATACAGCAACCTTCTTTCCCTGCGATGTCCGGGATCTGGAGCAGATCGATCAACTGATGGGCAACACCATCAAAATATATGGTCGTCTGGATGTTCTGGTTAACAATGCCGGAGGCGCCCCCAATGCGGATGCAGCCACTGTATCACCCCGCTTTTCTGAATCCATCATTCGCCTGAACCTGATCGCACCGCTGAACCTGTGCCAGAAAGCCAATGCCGTCATGCAGGAACAGGCTGAAGGTGGGGTGATTATCAATATCTGCAGCGTCAGCGCCAAACGCCCTTCTCCAGGAACCGCAGCCTACGGTGCCGCTAAATCAGGTCTTTTAAACCTGACACAATCGCTGGCTGTCGAGTGGGCACCTAAGGTTCGAGTGAATGCAGTTACTGCTGGTTTGATTCTCACGGAACAGGCTCACCTGCATTACGGTGATGAAGATGGCATTGCCAGTGTCGCCAGAACCATTCCTTTACAGCGACTGGCAACTCCCTCCGATATAGGCGACACTTGTTTGTACCTGGCATCACCACTTTCATCCTACGTTAGTGGTGCGGATATCACTGTTCATGGTGGTGGAGAAAAACCGGAATTCCTGAATGCAGCAGAAAATACATCATCATAAACCATTGACGGTGGAGAATAATAACAATGACTTCAGAATCAACCAGCACCATCGATATTGACTTACCCCTGGATAAATCCTGGGAAATTCTTCGTGATTTTACTCAAGCCGTAAATTACGTTCCTAACCTGACTGGCTGTGAGCTCCACCCCGGACCAGAGGAAGGTAAAGGTGCCAGCCGAAGAGTCTTTCAGAAAAACGGAAAATTTCTCGATGAAACGGTCACACACTGGCGTGAAAAGCAGGGCTTTGTGATTCGTCTTCACGAAGGGGATGGTCCTGCGCCAGCGCCTTTCCGGGAGGCCTGTTTTATCTACAAGATCCAGCCAAAAGGTCAAAAGACTCAGCTTACCACCACCATGAGTTACACCATCCGTTTTGGTTTACTGGGTAAGTTACTGGACAAACTGTTTGTTAAAAAAGCGCTGGATGGGGCTGTTAACTGTCTTTCACCACACCAATTGATATTTTCCTGAAACCTGTTGTCAAAGGACTGA
>OODV01000182.1 GCA_900299555.1 uncultured Endozoicomonas sp. | reverse complement strand
TCAGTCCTTTGACAACAGGTTTCAGGAAAATATCAATTGGTGTGGTGAAAGACAGATCCTGAAAATGCAGGAGCAATTTTCGGGACTGTTCAGATGCTGTACCCCATCAGGATTCTTTCTTGGTAGGACTCCCGCAGTCGTTCAATCAGCTGATTTTCGGTCGTATTCTTTTTCTCGTAGTGCTGAGCAATATCGTCCCAGATTACGCTCCCCTGTAGCTCCCTGAGCACCCTTTTGAATTTCAGCCCTTTTCTTGCACACGCTGACAGGAGGTTGCCGATATAGAGCTGGTAGTTCTTGCCTGAGAAGGACGTGGCTTTCTTGTAGTACCGTTTATAGTGGAGGTTATCCTTATAAGCGGATTCAGGGTATTTGAAGACGATATCTTCCAGCAGAATTGTCCAGATGGGATCGAGGTAGTTGCTGTTGTACTTGAGCTTGAAGGATCTCAGGCCGTAATGCCAGAGTGCCTGTATATGCTTGATGACCTCGGAGTAGGTGTTCATTTTGACGCCGATTTCACCGGTATCTTTGTTACACGTTCCCAGAGCAAATTGCTGGATGACGGAATGGTGAAATCGTACTTCAAACCGGAAAACATCAGCCTCTGGATCGTAACCACTGAAACCATCATCGAGCTTGGTGCCCTCTTGCCACTTGTGTTCCATGTAGTCGAACTTATCAATATCCCTTGCCTGTATGGTCTTGTTGTAGATTGCCAACTGGACTGCACCCACAGAACCAAATTTAAAGGACTGGGCACGATCATAGACACAGGAGACATCGGATACCGTAAACTCAGCCTTATCAATCCCGAAGTAGTTGGAGACCCGTCTGGATTTACAGGTCATTCTCTCTGACAGGTCGTTATCAGGCTTCCAACCCTGTACGTCTACCGCCAGATGGATAGCGGGATAATGGGGTTCAGCACATCTCAGCACCTTCTTGGCAATATTCGCCAGGAACTGATCCACCTTTTTCGGGGACCGGTTATCCAGGAACCACGGAGAGCATTCAATTTTCAGGTGGGAACCAATGGATTCAGCTCTGGAGTGAAACATCTTGCAGAAGATAATAACTCCCAGTTGATTGTTCTGGAGCCGGTACTGATAGCCCGATGCCTTACCACTCTTGCCCAGTATCCAGTCATGGCCAACAAACCGGAAGGTTTTCTCTCCAAAACTCAGTGAGTCCTCAATATCCGTCAGGAAATCCAGATTCATCGCTCCTTTGAACAGTTGTCGTAAGGTATCCACATAGGTTCCTACGATCTGGAAGTTCTCAAGATAGAGATCCTGCACTTTTCCAAATTTAGGATGAACGAACAAAAGCCCCTTATCCTGTTGATTTGTGGTCTTACCATCCTCTGATGGCTCATAACGATCCAAATGTTTCATATCAAAAATCCTTTTTATAACTTTTCGTTTTTCACTACCCTTTTTTAATGACGTGCTATAGGGACGTCGCTCCCCCGCCCGCTTGCGCTGCGCGTGCAAGTCTGGGCGTGGGAG
>OODV01000302.1 GCA_900299555.1 uncultured Endozoicomonas sp. | reverse complement strand
CGAACATTAAGCTCGAAACCCAGAGCAGCATAGACTGCTTGTAGAGTCGGTAATATAAGAGAATTGGCCAGTTCAGAAGTTACACTGGAAATGCTTTATTAATTTCAGAAATAAACTTCTCAAACGTCCGTAATACCTAAGCTCTAAAGCTGAGATTCAGTGTATCTCGAAGTTCTTCAATGATTGGTTGAACAGAAATGATCTGGCGGGTCAGGCCGTGCTGACCAGTAATTGATTTGTGCAAATGATAACCAATGATTTGATTCATCTTGTTTATCTGGGTATTTAGGTTACTGCACAAGTCGAGAATTACGCATTTATCTGGTGTTTCACTTTGAATCTTGAGTGTGTTGCTGAAGCTTTGCAGTACCACGAGGGGCGTTTTCAGACTGTGAGTCAGGTCATCCATGGTGGTGCGGTATTTTTCCCGCTGTTTCTGCTCGGAATGCAATAGAGTATTGATGCTGTCGGTTAATCGCTGTACTTCACTGGGAAAGGAACCTTCAAGATAGCTCCGCTGACCTGACTCAATTTCATTCAGTTGTCTGGATACCTGCCTGAAAGGTTTCAGAGTCCACCAGAGAGCCAGCCAGAAAAATCCCAATATCAGGATGGATATAAGACTGATGGATATGTACAGGTTATTGATAAAGACATTGATAATATCCAGATAGCGTTTTGCGGGCACAATGGTGACAAAACTGTAACCGGGGGAGTGTCTGTTTAATAATGCGTCCACCTCGTACGCCAGAAAAGACTTTCCTTCCAGCTCAAGAATACTCAACGTGACCCGCTGCTCGAGATCAAAATTGGGTGTATAAGCGATGGGTTTATTATCTGTCGAAATGGATTGCCAGATCAGTTTTCCAGTGGCATCAAATATATAACCGCGAAGCGTACTTTTCCCTGGCGTATTAAAGCGTCGGTCCGCCAGAGTATCAGGCATAACCAGTGCCCCATTTTCCTCTTTGGCAGCAGCAGCAAGCATGGTGTTGGCATTGGATGCCATCTGCTCACGGGCTGCCTGCTCGACGGTGTCATTGAATGAACTCAGGACAGAGATAAGCACCAGACTGAACGTCAGGGTGAGGACAATAGCAACTGCCGTCGTTACCCTGCCTTTAAGAGAGCGTATCAGCTGCACGGCAACTCAAACCGATAGCCACGACCACGTACAGTAGCAATAGGGTTAAGCCCACTGTGTTTTTTCAGTTTTTTCCGCAGACGGTTGATCAATACCTCAAGCACATTGCTGTCTGGACTATGATTGCTGCCGTATAATTGATCTTCAAGCAGTGAGCGGGAAAGAACCTTACTGTAGTTTCTCAGAAATGATTCCATTACGGTGCTTTCATAACTGGTAAGAACAACCGGCTCATCGTTAATGGTAAATTTCCCTGTGATGCTATCCAGGGTAAAGGGACCGCAACTCATGGCTGGCTGTGCATATCCAACGCTGCGGCGCAGGAGTGCATTCAGGCGGGCCTTGAGTTCTTCAAGCTCGAAGGGTTTGACAAGGTAGTCATCCGCACCTGCGTTCAAGCTGTTTACCTTATCGCGCCAGTTGTCTCTGGCGGTTAAAACCAGGATGGGGGTGGCAATGCCTTCGTTTCGGGCTTTCCTTATCAGCTCAAGACCATCAAAGTCAGGTAACCCCAGGTCAATGATGGCAATGTCGGGCGTATAGTTTTGAAAAAAAGCCCAGCCTTTTTTGCCGTCGGTGGCTTCAAGGGTTTTATGTCCCGCCTCTTCGAGCTGGTAACTCAGATGATGGAGTAAAAGTGTTTCGTCTTCTACCAGAAGAACGTTCATTGGCTTTTCCCTCGCTTACTTGAGTGTGATGTGCTTGCGAGTGAATCAATTAATAAATAAGCAACATACCAAGCGAATTTGGCATGTTGCTTATTATAGTACTTACACTTATTTTGGTCGTTAGAAACGGTATGAAACGTTAATATACGCCAGTTTCTGATCCCTTTGTTTAATCTGAAAGTCACCTAAGTGAATATTATTATTCATTTTGGCGTAGCGCATACCAAACTCTGCTGAAATATTAGGTGTGAACTCCTGAATTAATCCGGTCTGAAGACCATATAACGCTGCACCATCCTTATCTTTAATTGATAATTTGTCGGTTTGATTTTCTCCGCTGATGTCAACCTTCATTTGATTGTAACCCAGAGTTCCACCAATAAAATACTTTGTATTCGAAAACTGGAATAGATTATCAACGTAGTCCGCAGATATGCTTAGCTCTAGGTTTTTGATTTTGCTGTTTAGTTTGATGTCCTCGTATTTACCCTCTTCGCTACCTTTGACGTGACCAAGATTGGCATAAACTCTTATATTTTCGCTGATGTATGTGCCTGCTCTAAAGGCAGTATAGACATCCCTGAACTCTGGTTTAAGTCCGTTATGCTCTTTGTATCCATGATCTGCACTACCGACGGTTGCACCCACAAACCAGTCATTAGCCATAACGGCTGAAGAACTCATTAATACAGAAGAGGCGATGGCTGCAGATGCGATATGCTTTAACATTCTTTACTACCTTGAAGATAAGTCTGTGCTGATTCGAATACTGTTAGCGAACAGAAAGTTAATTGATTATTCGGGTTGTTCAGAGTGGAAGTAAAAACAGTGATGTTTAATAAACATCGATTGCTCAATTATTTTCAATTCACTCTGTCCCTGTTGGTGATGCCATTATGCACAGTGAACCTTAATGAATTCTTAACCGTTAAACGTTTTTTGAAAACAGCGGTAGAGTTAACTACTGGGATAGGGGGAATGCACAATGACCATTTATATTTTTGGTGATTGTGCAGTTTTATATTGCTTTAACTGTGTTTCTTAAGCCAAGTGCAAAGTTGATCAATAACTTCCGGACTGTTTGTTTCATGAAATAATTCGTGCCTTGCATCCGGGTATAGCAGTAATGTTGTGTTGCTATGGCCAGAACGGATAAATGCTTTATGCAGTCTCTCTAAACCATTTGGTGCACTGACGGGATCTTGGTCTCCCCCCAAAATCAATACTGGCAGCTGGCCACTGATCTTCTTCAACCTGTGTTCAGAACATATTTCCTGCAGACCACCAAAAAGGTCATACCAGAGCTGGTTGCTGCGGCGAAAACCACAAAGTGGGTCTGTAATACCAATTGCCTTTTCTAACTACTGTATAACTGCCCACTGGCGAGAGCATAAAC
>OODV01000086.1 GCA_900299555.1 uncultured Endozoicomonas sp. | reverse complement strand
GCACGGTTCTTTTTCTGGCTGTGCTGTCGGTGGATGCGACAGGCAGGCGCGTTCTCTGAACAACGCTCAAGGATCAGGTCATCGAGAATAACGGGAACCGGTTCCTCTTCAGGTGCTTTGGAACTGACTAACAGTGTCAGTTGATGAGCAAGATTTCGCCAACGCCAGCACCCGAAGGCAACCCAATGATGATAGCTGCTCCAGACTTTATCGTACTGGATGGCAAGCAGAGCCTGAGTCAGGAACCCCTCACCGGAGAGCATGCTACCAATGAGCAATTCGCAAAACACTGGTGCAGCTTTCGCAGAAACAGCTCTGGTAAGGAAAGTAATATAGAACGAAAGTTCTTTTAATATTTTTGTTTGTTCTAAAGAGTACATCACAACCGCCTGGATTTATTATGTGTGACGGTTGGTTTAACTCATATAAAAATTAAATCGAATGTACCAGTGAAGCTCTAAAGCTGAGTTTTTTCCGTATTACCACTGGACTTAATTTTCCGGGTAATCAGTAGCAGCGCTGAATCCACAACCAGGGGCTATCTATGGACTTATCCGGTAAGCACATCCTGATTGCTGAAGACAACATGGCGAACCAGTTTGTCATCAAGCAACTCTTGAAAAAGTTCAACATTGCTCCGGTATTTGCCAAAAATGGTGAAGAAGTCATTGAAATGTATAAAAGCAAATACGCTGAATGGGATCTGGTATTCATGGATTGCAAAATGCCCGTAATCGACGGCTATCGGGCTACTGAGACCATCAGGCAATTTGAACGGGAAAATGGACTGGAGAAAGGATTGATCATCGGGCTAAGCGCCAATGCCTTTACTGGAGTAACCAATGAAGCGATTGCCAGTGGGATGGATGATTATCTCACCAAACCCATTGAGCGAGACAAAATGATGCAGCTACTAAGCCATTACTTACAGTAATACTCTGCAGCACCTCGCTAACCGGGGTTAATCAACAGGGAAAAGACATACAAAAAAAGCAGCACCAAAAGGGCTGCCTTTTTCATTTTTAATGGTTCAACTCACCAGAAGGCTATTGAACCATCTTTGAAATTCGTCTTACAGAGGACGGATTTCTTCAGCCTGCAGACCTTTCTGGCCCTGAGTTACACGGAACTCAACGCGCTGGCCTTCAGTCAGAGTCTTGAACCCTTCAGCAGCAATCTGACGGTAGTGAGCGAACACGTCTGGACCACCGTTCTCCTGGCTGATGAAACCAAAACCTTTCTCGTCGTTAAACCACTTAACGGTTCCTTTAGAGGTAGACATCGTCATATCCTAAAATTCAAATAAATTAAGAGCGGCCTTGCAGGCAAAGCCATGTTGCTAGAAGCTTTATTTTTGCTTATGAAGGATATGTCGAGAGCCTGAGCTCGGAACATCAAATCTATTCATAAAAAACTAATATCACTTTTAACGCTGTACCATCATACACCCTTAAAGCGCAAAACTCATCAGGAATTACCTTATCTTTAAATAATTTTAAGCCCCTCAAGCCCTGATCATTACTGCGTAGGAGTATCCCGCACAGACCATAGCCTGCGAGCTTTTTATAGGTAGTGGAAACAGCAGGATTTAGACAAGCATCTCACTCACCCACTAACCCTATTTTAAATCAATAACTTACCCTGCAATCAGCACAAAGAAAACACTACCAAACTACCAGTTGCTGTCTTTCACCACACCAATTGATATTTTCCTGAAACCTGTTGTCAAAGGACTGA
>OODV01000614.1 GCA_900299555.1 uncultured Endozoicomonas sp. | reverse complement strand
TTATACCCACCTGTTCGAAACCAGTAGCTTCGGGCGCTTTCATGATTTTCCCCTACTTTCCTGACGTCGACTTTTCGAAGATTCACTACTACCCAGGGCTTGATGTGGCGACCGACCCTGCTTTTGAATGATCCAAGAACAATAACCTAACGTGAAAGAAGCTCGTCCAGTTGTATAAAATCATCACGCTTGACCCAGATGCCCCTGACAAGTTCTGCATGGAGGCCAGCACTTTTTACTTCATTACCCTAAACTTTGTTCTGGGAGGTCATCGTAAGCACCAGCTTGTTGAAATGAGATGGGGCAGAGTAGACTTCGATGAGTGCTCTATCGAGATCATCGATTACAAAGGGAATACCGGTGGGCAAGAAAAAAGAACTGTTGAAAGCATTGGAGTTTACAGATGAATTCTATGAGTCGCTAATATAAATGACAATTGGCTACTGCCCGGATCAAAACCATTCCTGGGTGCCAATACCTCTTACAGAGCACTCATCTCAGGTTAGTTTCCACGGTTATAGTACCAATCGCCTTTTCTAAATCCTTAAGCTGATGCCAGCTGTGCTCAGGCATCATTATCAAGCGTTTTATCTGGAACAGATGTCTCGTCGACCACAGCTACCCGAAGGTTTTGAGGATGTTGATTTTCAGTATGCTGCCCGTAATCCCTAAAGACTCTCATGATGAATTTAAAGAAGCTGTTCTCCACTTGCAGGACGAAAAAGCGGAGGACGTATAGTTAGTCGGGATGTTTATAAACTGCTGCATAGAGTGAAGCTGTCGTGGATCTCCGGCAGGTCGAAGCACCCTGAGCAGGATCTTGAATGGCAGGAGTTCGTGAAGGTTGTGCATCCGGGAGTTTGGGAAAAAGTCATTGATATCTGGTTCAGGGATGAAGCCAGGTTTGGTCAACAGAACTCAATCAGTCGGATATGGGCACCGACAGGCAGTCACCCCAGACTTATTCGGTAGCAACAGGATAGAGCCATTGGCCTTGTTCTACCCTGTGTAAACGCCAGAGGTCCTGCCCTTCATCTGGACTAATCTCCCTGGCGACTGAAGATGGGTATCATGCAGTGGTTCTTCTGGACAGGGCAGGATTCCATATGGCACAGGATCTCCCGAAGTTTGAAAATGTCAGCCTGCTCTGGTTGCCAGCATGCGCTCCAGAATTAAACAGTTCAGAAAGATTGCGGGTGTGGATGTGGGAGCATGATTTAGCCAATAAAGCATTTGGCTGTTACGAAGGTATCGTGGATTGCTGCTGCGAGGCCAGGAACAATATATGCGGCGAAACAGGACGTCTATTCAGCTTATGCTCTCGCCAGAGGGCAGTTATACAGTAGTTAAAAAGACAATTAGTATTAGGTGTTTTCCGAAGGTTGCATATTTAAATGAGCTGCGTAGAATGCGCCGCTCTTCCACGACACATGTCTGGGCAGCGAAGCGAAAGTTCATCGCTGACTGGGAAGAACGATTTGAAGATGATTGTTTGGATAGCATGAAAAACAATCGGTTGACAAATCAAACCGGCGCGGTAAGATGCGCCTCCGCTGACACGGCCCGAACGTCAACGTCAGCGAGTTGGAAAGCTTCTTTCTTCTTCGGAAAAACGAGCGCTTGACA
>OODV01000304.1 GCA_900299555.1 uncultured Endozoicomonas sp. | reverse complement strand
CTGTACGGAGGTTAGAGACCATACAGGTTACTGTACATGAACGTCAGCTCATACCTTCCCGGTCTTGCCATTTCTGGCTTTCAGGATTTTTGTCCCGTACACAGCTCTGTCCGGTAATTCTGGACGTCACCTTGATACTTGGCGTGGACCAAGAAAGCCTGACAGGAAGGTACAGTCAGGCAAGAGTTCTTGCTTCAGTCGGTGTCTATTCGGCTGGCTTTAATACCACTTCAGGCAGAGGATATTCATCAACAACGACTTTACCAGACGAAGGCATGATTTCTGCCTTGCCTTTCACTACAGCTTTACCGTGCTGGTTTACAACATTCGTTGAGACTGTCGCACGTTTCCGCTGTTCGTTGATTTCCAGAATCTCCAGCTCAACGGTTACCGTATCACCGACTTTGACAGGACGCATGAATTTTAGCTCCTGGCCCAGGTAGATACCACCGGGGCCCGGCAGTTTTGTTGCCAGGGCACATGAGATAATTGAAGCCGTCCACATGCCGTGGGCAATACGACCTTCAAACTGTGTGGTTGCGGCAAACTCTTCATCCAGATGAACAGGGTTTGTGTCTCCGGATACTTTGGCAAACAGCAGAAGGTCTTCTTCTGTCAATGTGCGTGTCAGACAGGCCTTGGTGCCAATGGTTAACTCTTCGAATGGGATGTTTTCCAGCTTGCGCATAAGGTATGGCTCTATTGCGTTGTTAGGGTATGAGTAACCGTTTTTACGGTTAGTGGCAGTATATTTTCATCAGGAATAATTATCGTACCTATTGTGGGGTACCAGGGTCTGTCGTAATGGTTTTTATCGACCACTCTTTGTTGCTTGATGGAAGGTTAACACTTTGGCTGAAGTTACTGAATCAGAAGTTGGCAGGGCTATTGTTCAGGATGGTTTCGTAGGCTTGAAACCTGAACTTATCTCCAGCTGTAATAGTTCGGGCAGAGAAATCATTCCTCTGCTTTTTTTGCCTGTTTTAATATAGGATTTGTCACCAACATCGAAATAGCTTGATGTTTTCTTTGTCGCTGCACCATGGAGTTTCTTTTTGAGAAACTCAGGTGCTTTGCCCGAAATGGCAAGGGAATCAAGTTTGAATTCTTTGTTGCCTGACGGTAAGTCTCGGAACCTTGTGTGTTCAGATATTAATGTTCGAAGTGCGGCTTTCTCAATTTGTTTCTGCAGCATAGGTAATTTCTTTTCACTCACTCCCAGTGCAGTCAGAGTGTTTAAGTCAATATCACCATGAATAATGTCCAGATGAATCATAATGCCCAGCTGGTTATTACCTGCTTCATTCCCTGTGATTTTTTTCCTTTGCCAGAGCTCTGGCTGTATCGGGAAGATGTTGCATAAACTCCTCGAGTTTGAAAAGGAGTTTGAACCATAATATCAAGCGAGCCACTCATGTCTTCATCCAGTTTCATCTGGCCTGTTCGTATATGGAATGGACCTGCATTGTTGCCACTGAACTCAAGGTTTTCGAAAAAGATATGGGGCTTAGATGTTTGCCCCCCTATTAGACCTTGATGTAACCCCGCTCTTAAATCAATAAGTGAAAGGTTTGTTACTTCAGGAATGTAATCTGAGTAGTCTGGAGCAAGGTTGTTAATATTTCTAACCTTAATATGTGCAGTCTGCGACGTGAGTTGAGCGCCAGTTTCTTCCTGGCTCCAGAGAGAAGGCTTTGGTAACGTGTCATTACTTTTCCGGGTAATGGCATCTGGAAGGTGATGCCTGAGTTCTGAGCAATATCGATTGATGGACATCGCAACCAGGGACAGTAAGTTACTTTCTCCAACGAGTTCCGGTTGGTTAATCTCAATAGAAAGCGTGACGGGGGAGGGTTGGTTTTCTCTCATGGTGTCAGGTGATGAATACTCAACTTCAAAAGCCAGCTTATCGGCCCTGATTGTCAGTCTTTCCATGGGATTCCCATTGGCATCAACGCCCTGCGTGTTTACTGTAGCAGGCTGTATCCCTTCGAGATGAATATTGCTGATCCTGACGACAGGATTATCACCATCTGGTTTCTTTTGCGTTGACGTTTCAATGGGTTGAGTATGAAGGGGGCGATGGGTATGGTCATTTGGAGTATAGCTTCTGGCCCATTTCAGTCCTCCTGAGCTATCACCGTTGGAGGTTAACTCGAGCTTTCCCTGCGTAATATGAATATCCTGTTGCAGGCCAACATGGAGCCTGGCCAGTGACATGCCGAGCTGGCGCAATTCTGACTTTGTTACTCCAACCGTTTTAATTCCAGCTTTGGCAAGAGCCCAGCCAACCATATCAACTCTGCTGTCGGCTATAGCCATACCCTTTGTATCTGCCAGTTCTCCAGCAGCGGCAAGTCCTGCCTGGGCCAAAGAAGCGGCCAGGCCAAGTGTTCCAAGACCAAATTTTGAAACTTCGGATACCCCCTGACCAATGGAAGACCAGCCCTCGGTGAGGGTTTGGTAGGAGGTGTTGGCAAGGTCGTAAGAAAATAAAGCTGCAGCTCGGGCAACCTCTTTGGCTGGGGTTGTTAGCCAGCCAAGATAGGAGGTTGGCTCTTCTGGTACTATTGAACGCTCATGAAGTCCTTTTTGGGGAGGCGCTTTCTCAGGGGTAGCTCTCAAACCCCGGGTTTGTGCTGTGGTTTGTTTGCTGTGTGAGGCACTAGAGGAGCCGAGAGTGGAAATATAGTGACTCTGCCCAGGGCCGCCAACTCCTGAAGATCCATCCATATTGCAGAAATCGGCGGCTTTCCAGCATAGTTAATAGCCAGACACTGAGAGGTTATGTTGCCTGCGAGCTTCATTACATTATTGGGAGAGCCTATATGACTGTTTGTTACCGCTTGATTTTACTATCAATTGCGTTAACGCTAAGTGTTTATACCAATCGCTTTTTCTAAATCCTTTAGCTGATGCCAGCTATGCTCAGACATCATTATCAAGCGTTTTATCTGGAACAGATGTCTCGTCGACCACAGCTACCCG
>OODV01000042.1 GCA_900299555.1 uncultured Endozoicomonas sp. | reverse complement strand
GGCTTTCGTTTCCTGAAAAGCCCGGACTTTCTGGTCTCTTCACTCTATCTGAAGAAACCGGAGCGCATTGAAGCGCTGTTGATGGTGATGACACTCTGCCTGATGGTCTATGCTGCTATCCAGCACAGAATAAGGTACGAACTGAAAAAGCGGAGTCGTGTGTTTCCAAACCAGAAAAAGAAGCCCTGCCAGAATCCAACAGCAAGATGGGTCTTCTTCTGCTTTCAGGGGATTAATGTATTAACGGTCAATAATCAGGAACAGCATGTGGTCGGTTTGAAGGAAAAGCAGTGGACGATCATCCAAATTTTAGGCATTTCTTACGAATCGGTTTATTCCTGATAGGGGTGGTGAAAGACAGCAAAGATATTCAAGAAGAAATCAATTCAACCTACACTGAACTAAAAGAGCTGGCACCTAATTCTGAAGCACTTAATTATGCACCAGAGAAAGCAAGACGATATGAACTAACAGCTGCCTTACCTGACTGGAAAGCTTCTGAAGCCTCAGAGACAGGAAATTTTGTAATCAAGTTTGACTCTCCGGGTAGTAACCCAAAGCCAAGTCAACCCGAAACGCGCGCAACCACCCCAAGAGCTATTTTAAAACCTGTTACAGCTCCAGAAGAGGAACTAATATCAGAGCCTGATATTTTTGAGCTTCCCGGTATTAAAAATATAAGACCCTTACGGTCAGATGCACCATTATTTCTCCCCCGCGGAGACAACAGCCAGGAGGCGACAGCGACCATCATCAGTGGCGATGCCGACTCTGAGTTTGCCTTACCAAAAGCGCTTACCAGCACGTTCGAGGATGAAGACGGTGGCAAGTTTCAGGCTCTTCATTCGACACTTCTTAATAGAGTTAAAGATACAGGCGCGATGCCTGATGCTGATTTGAGAAAGATAGCCCCAGGATGCATTCGTCAGTGTTTCTGTGACAAGACAGGCTCCATGGGAACGACGTTTATACATGTGTTTGCTGAAAACCACACTCAGTCTCCATATAGTTCCGAGAACAGGCATAACAAGGTTATGGTACTGTGGTATCCCAATAAAGGGTTGCAAATAACACCTGACAGCGTACAACAAGCCAATATGGAAGTAATGAGTGCCTTAAGCAGGTACCAGAAAAAAGCCTTCAGTTACAATGATCGGCCCTTAGATGAAGAGGGCCCAGGCTTGGAAAGAGATTTTGCCACCTATAGCCAATCCAAACGGCAAACCGAATTAGCAGAAAACGCCTCTTTAATAGCGAATACAAGGACTGGAAAAAAAAGAAAGCTCAAAACCAAAGACCCCAGGGAACCTTCCGCTTACCCCATTGTAACAGCACTCAGGGTCGGTGAGTTACCTCATGAAGCGCTGCTTAAGAGATCGCCAACTACCGAGGAAGATAACCAGGCACTTCAGGGTTTTAGAAGTGCGCTTAGAGATTTACCCGAAAACCGCAGGTTTTTAAAAAGCCTTGAGCTACCTGAGCGATTCGTACTCAAAGAAGAGAGTTCGAAGCCTGCATTATCCAATACGGACACATTACCAAATCAGCGTCCCACCGAAAGCGTTAGCTCCCCCTTGCTGGATGAAGATGAAGAGTATGACCTGAGCGCTGTATTAGAAAAAGAGCTAAAACAGTCGTCTCTTACAAGCCCATTATCTAATGGGTTAACTGCTGATACAAATACCACTTTCCTGAATAAAGAAGATGACCTTGCCATGGTCATCGAACAAGAACAAACCACACAATCCCGGACAACCACATCATCCAGTGAGCCAACTACTGATAGAGTTACTGCCCCCTTACCAGAACAAGATATGGCCAAATTGCAAGAACAGGAAGATGATCTTCTGACACAAGAAAACAGGCAACCTCCTGAGGTTAAGACTGAATCGCCGGAAGAAACTGTACGGCCAGATATTCAGGGGCTGCAAAAGACTCAAGCGCAATTGGATCTCGAAAAGCGCAGATACACGTTACAACTAGTTGATGAAACAACTGCGAAAAGCATTATTCATCTTGAAAAATCCAGCCTGCAATCCGCTGGACCTCGTACTGGTATAAAACCGCCAGCTCACGCAACTATTAAAAACTATCAGATAATTCCGCAAAGTACAGAAAGCAATGACGCAGCGCAGCTTCTCTTATACGTTGAAGGCTCGACTTCAAACTCACACTCTGTCCAACAAGTTACTAAGCAATTCTCAGGTCGTTTGAAGGATTCTCTCACAGACCACATTAGAAAAAATGGATCATTAGAAGGTATCAGTGATTCGGCAGTCATCAATATGATTTACGCTGCACTTCCTTCTCCTGACGAATCGTCACTGGAACAAGCTGCTGACTTTAGAATATTTCTCGGTATTAACCGCTCGCACTGGCTGCTGAATCGCAGAGACAGTGGAGATATGAGAACGCTTTGTATTCCACACAACGAAGCTGAAGTACGGGAAATACATGCAGATAATACCGATCCGGTTATTGCAAAAAATTTGGCAAAAGCTTTATACAAAACAGATGACCTTGATGAAGAGCAGCTAAAAGAGATGAAACGACTCCCTGCCATCTCTAAATTACCCCCATTTGAAGATGCTGGATACTATTTAGTCATGGAAGGGACTGCACTCAATGACTTAATGCCTGAAAAGGACATATTACAGTTTATAAAAGACAGGAATGGTCAAGACCCAACCAAGATCAGAGCTGCATTGATAGAAGAGCTAACTAAGCGATGGGGTGGAAATCCAGATGATTTTCACCAATGTGGATTTGAAATTTTTAATCTCTCACCTCGTCTAGCTCAATCAGCTGAATAGAGTCGATCCTGAGGTTTAGTATTAAATTTGTGAGAATGAACCCAAGTTACCTGTACCAGAGACCTGTTATCTCTGAAGTTATTGGGTAACCTCTTTGAGAAAGGCTAAAAAAGCAAAAAGCCACCAGCCCAGTTAATGAGTGAATTCAATGTGAATATTGAGATAGCTAAATGGAGTTGTTCAGACTTAATCTGACATTTCTTTTCAAAAAAAGAAAAGGGTTACCGATTTAGAAAGAAGGTGAGTTCACTGAAATCTAAATCATTAAACCTAAATCCTGCAATCCCAATTTCAAAAGGTCAAATAGAGGAATGAAACATGG
>OODV01000376.1 GCA_900299555.1 uncultured Endozoicomonas sp. | reverse complement strand
AACCCGATTTGAGAAGAAAGCCGTCAATTACATGGGAATGCTGGCTTTGGCGGCTCTAATGCTGTGGTTGCGATGATTATGTCAACAGAGCCTAAGGCGAGTACAGGTTGCTGATTTCGGATCACACAATAGAAACCCTGTATATTTCGGCAAATCACACCCAGCTGTTGTAGGTCTTGTTATCTTTCTACGCACGACGACATCCGCTATTTTTTGCTGATCTAGCAATTCTTACAGCTGTCTGTCAATGCGAAAGCCCTAGAATCGGTTTATTCCTGATAGGGGTGGTGAAAGACAGATAAGATATTTGATGCCTTTAATTGTGGGGTTGTTGAAGAATGACGGCAGGCAAAGTTTCATGCCTAATTTTTTCTCAATTCGTTTGCTCATAAAGAGTGCTTGCAGGGAGCTTCCACCTAGTTCAAAAAAACTATCATGATCATTGATGGAATCTTTAGGTAAAGACAATATGCTTTGCCAGATTTCCTTAATCTCTTTTGATTGAACGGGAGTGAGCGCAGTACTTGCTTTGGATAGAGGAGGTTCGTGGATGTATAATGATTTTCGATCAGATTCAGATAAAAGTGTATGATCATCAGTTTCAGGACATTGCAGGATTTTTCTGGAAGACAGTTGAATATCCGATAGTTTACCATCTGAGTTATCCACCATCCTATTTAAAATATGGATATAGTTTGTCCAGAGATAATTGATGGTTTCTTCTTTGAAACAAGAGGTTGCGTAGTCTAATTGTGCAATCATACAGGATGGTTTGTCATCAATAACCAACCTCAGGTCAAACCATGTTGTCTCTTTTTGATAGTGGATGTTTTCAGCGCCGTGAATTTCAGTGTAATCAAAATGTTGTAGATTAAACATAACCTGAAACAAAGGGTTTCTCTCGGTGCTTCGAGGAGTTTTGAGAGCTTCTACTATGTGTTGAAAAGGTAGTTCTTTTAGCTGATTAATATATGTAACTTTCTTATGGCAGTCAGATATTAGCTGACTCAATCCTTTGTCAGGAGTGATGGTTGTTCTTATGACTGCAGTGTGTACTAAAAATCCAACCAGTGTTTTAAGTTGTGGGTGGTTTCTTGCAGCTACCTGAGTACCAATTGTAATATCATCTGTATCACTGTACCGGCATAGTAATAGGCTAAAGGCGCTGAGCATAATACTGAAGATGGTAACTGCTTCTTGCCTTGCCAGATTCCTCAATTGATCCGATAGCTCTTCTGATATTACAAAAGATTTAACGTGTCCGCGATAATCAAATTGTGGTGGTCGGGGATAATCGGTTGGCAGTTGAAGGGGGGGCAGACCATCAAGTTCATGCCGCCACCAACGTTGTTGCTCCTGAATTAATGAAAGGGACAGGTTTTCCTGCTCCCAAACTGAAAAATCCAAAAAATCAATATCAGGTTCGAGGAGAGATGCATCAGTATCATTTCCAGTATGGGAACCTGCGACTAACAACTGGCTCAGTTCTTTAGAGAGGATCTCAAGGGACCAGGCATCGACTGCAATATGATGAAAGAGTAATAACAAATAATGATCTGTTTTTTCAGGCGTCGTGCTGTCAGCAGACAACCATAGCAGCCGCAGAGGGTATTGGGAAGTCAGATCAAAAGGCGTATTGATTTCCTTGTGAATAATAGAACTAAGTTCGTTGTTATTGATTTGTCGGTGATCAACGCTCAATGTTTGTTCGTGTACCTGTTGAATCATTTCACCATCCTCAGTGGTCATGAAGTAGGTACGAAGTGCTTTATGGCGGTGGACAAGTTGTTGCACTGAAGCGATAAATCGCTTGCAGAATTGATCGCCAGAAAGTTTGAACACCCAGGGGATATGGTATGCAGCAGTGCCCTGCTCATACTGTTCGATAAACCAGAGACTCTGTTGCGCAAAGGACATGGGTGCCCGGTTCAGATGGCGGGCGGGTATCGGCTCAATATCCCGGGTCAGTTCCGGAGCCAGCCGGGCAATGGTCGGGTGCTGGAACAACAGGGCGACCGGTGCGTTCACTGATAACTCCTGGCCAATACGCTGGCAGAGTCGTATGGCCAGCAGGGAGCCACCGCCGAGCTGGAAGAAGTTGTCGTGTATGCCGACCTGCTCGATGTTCAGCAATTCCTGCCAGAGGTTGCAGAGTCGTGCTTCGTCGGGGGTAGTAGGTGGTGTGAACAGTGTTCTCGAATCAATCAACCCGTAACTGGATAATCGCTGACGGTCTGTTTTTCCACTGGCCAGCCGGGGCATACAGAGAATAGGCAGAAGCGCCCGGGGTTGCATCCAGCCCGGCAGGTGTTGATTGGCCTCCTGAAGGCATCGGGGGATATCCAGTATTTTGATGGTGTTGCTTTGCTGAGCCATGAACAGGTGCAGCCCCATGGCCTCCGAGATCCCGACTGGCTCTGTCTGGCCGTGATAGGTGTTTGGAAAATGCTGGTTTAAATGCCTTATCCATTGATCAACACTGAGCAGGTTGTCCGGGTTGTCCCGTGCATCCTGTTGCTCATCGCTGCCGGTCTGGAGTCCCTTGATCAGATCCATGGCTGGCTGATACTGGCAATATTCAATGAACAACAGATGTCCACCGGGTTTCAGAAGCCGTTTGAGATTGTCCATTGCCTGGTCGATGAATGCGGCTATATGCAGGACATTGGAAGCCAGCACCAGGTCAAAATCATAAAGCTTGAACCCCTGAAGGACCGGATCCAGGTTGATGTCGTAGAGTGCATAATGGATGCGCTCTGAAGGAAAGTGCTCTCGTGCCGTTTCAAAAAAGAATGGAGAGACGTCGGTAAAGAAGTAGTCGCAGTGATGCTTTGAGATGACGGGGTAAATATGTTGGGTCAACGAACCGAAACCCGCACCAATCTCCAGGATACGCCTTGGGGCATCGGATTTCTGTTGCCATTCATCCATCAGTGTGGTGAGGATATGGCGGGCCTGATGAAAGCGATAAAGGTGCGTTGTCTGGTAAGTGTCTTCGATATAATCGGTAGCGTAGATTTCGATGGCCGGCATGTCACCCTGAAGAATACGTTTCAGGGTGTTTGCATCGGGTAATTGCCAGTCACCCATCTTGCCCCTCAGGGAGGTGGTATCCGGGTGTGCATTCGCAGGGTGACAGCAGTGACTGTATTGCCCAGCCTGGTGTTTCAGACAATGCTGACGCTCCATAAAGTCCAGCATCCGCTGAAACCAGCGATGATATCGGGGTCGAATGCGTCCCCTGGAGAGCATTTGCTCTGTGGTCAGGGCCTCGTCTGGCTTCTGCAGTAGGTGAAGGTCGGTGAAGAGCTGGTACAGGACTTCGGTGACTATTGAATCTGCCTGATTCATGGCGCTTTGCCAAAGCTTGCCGGTGCTGAGAGCCGGGTCTGCATTGGGGAAAAGTTTGGAACGCATCGCCAGCTCAGTGTCTGGCAAGTGGATGTCACCCCTGCGGCACAGCGCCTGCCATCGGGTTGAATAGTCGGAAGAGTCAGTCAGGGTGGTGGACGCAGAGTCCGGTATCGGGTCAGAACTGGTGACCCAGGCAACCAGATTGCCGTCCCGTAAAGTGGCCACGGCCTCTTTTATGCCTGGCTGCTGTTTCAGTGTTGCTTCAATCTCACCCAGCTCCACCCGGTGTCCATGGATTTTCACCTGGGTATCTTTCCGCCCTTCAAAGATCAGAAGGCCTTCCCCGTCAAGATGACCCAGGTCACCGGTCCGGTATAAACGACCATAGTCCCGATGCTCAATAAAGGCGGACGCTGTCTTTTGCGGGTCACCCAGGTAACCCAGCGCCAGACCGGCACCGCCGATGCACAGCTCACCGGTCACCCCCGGTGGACACAGTTGCCGGCTGTCAGGCTGCAGAACGTAGAACTGCTGGTTGGCCAGCGGCGTGCCGTAGGGAATGGATGACCAGTGTTTTTTAATAGCTGCCACGGTAAAGCAGTTGGACCAGATGGCCGCTTCCGTTGCGCCGCCCAGGGCGAGCACATGAATGCCCGGTGCCGCCTCACGCAGTCTGTCCGGCAGGGTCAGGGGAATCCAGTCACCACTGAGCAGGGCCAGGCGCAGGCTGCCCAGGTCATCCGCCGGTGCCTCTTCAATCAGCAGTTCCGCCAGCGCAGGGACGGTATTCCAGACCGTGACCCGGTGCTGTGCCACCTGGTGACGCCAGTGTTGAGGTGATTTCACCAGGCAGCTGTCCGGTAATACCAGGGTGGCCCCGGCAGAGAACGTACCAAAGATATCCCACACCGACAGGTCAAAAGAGAGGGCGGATAAGCCGTACACCCGATCTTCGGCGTTCAGTGAGGCACGACGGTTTACATCACGAATGGTATTCAGCACCGCCCGGTGGCTCATCATGACGCCTTTGGGCGTGCCGGTGGAACCGGAAGTGAAGATGACGTAGGCCAGGTCGTCCGGTTGGGTATCGGGTAATTCGATTCGATGATTTGCGGGTTCACCGTCCTCAATCAGCAGTGTGGTCACGGTATCCGGTGCCAGTGAATGCAGATTGCTGGCCCATTCAGAATCGGTCATCACCACCGGTTGATCCAGTTGCGCCAACACCTGCTTGATACGCGCAATGGGCCATTCAGGATTCAGGGGCACATAGAAGGCGCCGGCCAACAGGGTCGCCAGTACCGCCGTCACCTGTCCGATACTTTTCTCGGTGTAAATGGCCACCGGGCTGCCGGGCTGAACCCCCTGGCCTGTCATGGTGCTGGCCAGTGAATGAGCCCTGGCCAGTAATGTCCGGTAATCCAGCGTTTCATCACCGCTGATCAGGGCGGGCTGCTCACCCCGTTGTTCAGCCTGCTGCAGAATGTCGGTCAGCAGGGTGGCCCGGTCATCATCCGGCCATGCATAACCGGTGTTGTTTAATGCCTGCCACAGGGCAAGATCCGGTTGTGGGAGGGAAGGGGACACCGGCGCCTTCCAGCACTCTGGCCCGGTGGCCAGAGTCTGCAGCAGGGCGTTCCAGCTGGCAAACAGGCTGTCCAGCATGGTCGGGTCGAACAACTGCTCGACCGCATCCCAGTTATAGACCAACGCACCATTCTGCTCCATCACCTGGTGGTCCAGCGAGACCTGCGGGGTCTGGGAGATGGCATAACCGGGCGTACCGAACAGCTGGTTGTCCATCAATGTGTCCAGTGCCTGGTTGTCCAGCCCCAGGGTGGAGGTAAAAACCACGGGCATCAGGACATCGGCACCGGCTTGCTGGCGCAGGGCACGGAGTACCTCAACGCCACTGAACAGCCGGTGGGATAAATCAGACGACAACTGCTGCTGCACACGCTGGGCCTGCGACAGGAAATCGAGAGTGGGGTCAGGGTGGACTTCCAGCAGGCTCAGGGCGGTGAAATCGCCAATGATCCGGTCGACCTCCCCATGCACCGGCAGTCGCTGGAAGGTGGTCAGGTTCAGGGTCATGGCCGGTTCCCGGCACCAGCGGGCCAGCACCAGGGACCAGGCGGTTAACAGGATGGCATTGGTCGTCAGTCCCTGCTGACGGGCCTGGTTCTGGAGGGATTGCCAGTGTTCAGACGGCAGTGTACCGGAGCGTCGGACAAAGCGCGGTTGTTCTTCCGCCACCAGAGTTGTCACCGGTAGCTGGGGGGCCGGTGGCAGGGTGTCGAGGCGTTCCAGCCAGTAAGCCCGGTCCCGGAGACGGGCCGGATGATTCTCCGGCACTGCCAGCAGATAGTCCCGGAAGGTCAGCTGCAGTGGCGGATAGACGACCTCCGGATGCTGGTAACGGTCAGCCAGCTCGGCAAAGATCAGGAAGGAACTGCCAGCGTCAGCGACCAGGGCATCCATACGGAACAGCAAACGGCCACGCTGGTTGGGTAACCGTAACAACTGACAGTCGAACAGGGGCCACTGTCCAGGGTCGCTGACCCGGTGGGACTCCGCCTGTCGTATGGCCAGCAGACGCTGTGTCAGTGTTGCCGGGTCATTGAGTCCACAAAGATCGGTGATGGCCAGGGCAAAGTCAGGCACTTCTGGCAGTACCTGCTGCTCACCGGAGGGCAGGATAACGGTACGGAGCATATCGTGGCGATCCACCAGGGCCTGCCATGCCCGCTCCAGGCGGGGAACATCCAGTTGTTCAATGTCGTCCAGCTCCCACTCCAGGTAACTTTGCGTGGCTACCTGTCCCAGACCGAAGCCCGATTGCCGCCCGAGCCAGTAGGCCTGCTGAATGGCATTGAGAGGGAAGGGCTCAAAGCGGTGATCCGGTTCAGGCACTGCGCTGGGCAGCTGCATCTGTGGCGCCGCATCCAGCTGTTGAATGTGTTGAGCCAGCGCCGCGATTGTGGGGTTCTGGAACAACAGGGCAACAGGCACATCCACCGAAAACTCCTGGCCAATACGCTGGCAGAGTCGTATGGCCAGCAGGGAGTCACCGCCGAGCTGGAAGAAGTTGTCGTGTATGCCGACCTGCCCGATGTTCAGCATTTCCTGCCAGAGGTTGCAAAGTTTAGATTCGACAGGGGAGGCTGGAAGTTCCTCTTCTTTGATTTGGTTCTGCAAGCCTTTTGAGCTGGCAATGATATCAAGGCTTTTATCAAGGTAGGCTGCTTTAGTTCTGGAGCGTTGAATTTTACCACTGGAGGTTTTATGAACTGATTTCTTTCGGATAAAGACAAGGTCATAAATGGGAATCTGGTGAGCATCCCTTATACGTTCCAGTATGTTTGTAATATATAGTTCTGTGCAGTCTGTTTTTTTTGGAAGTTCCTGAACAACAATAATGCACTCGATTCCATTATGGATGATGCTGAAGGCCGCTGAATCATTTTTATTCTTACCGTTGTGACAGGCTTTAGAAACGGTTTCTTCTATATCCTGAGGAAAGATGTTTTGTCCATTGATGATAATCAGGTCTTTTAATCGCCCGGTGACAAACAACTCTCCTTTATTGATAAAACCACAATCTCCGGTTCTGAGCCACGGTGAGCGGTCACCTTCAATTTGTCCATGGAAAGTGGTGTTGGATGTATCTTCATCATGCCAGTAGCCAGAGGTAACTGTTGGCCCACTGACCCAGATTTCACCGGTATGTTGATCTGGCAGTGTTTTGCCCGTTGTCGGGTCAATGATAGACACACGGGTTTCAAACGTTGGTCGGCCACACGATACTATCTGAGATAGACAACCGTCGTTTTCTTCAAGAGCAGCGGATAAAGAATCCGGTCTGGCTGTTATGTTGCTGATAGGGATTGAGCGCCAGACTACCGTTTTATCAACACTGGCGACACCGACAGTTGCCTCAGCCAGACCATAGGCGGGGCAAAGTGCTTCTGGTGGAACTCCAAACTCTGAAAGGAATGTCGAGAATCGTGTAAGACAATCTACGGTGATAGGCTCTGCTGCTATTAATAGTTGGCTAAGACAGGATAAATCCCGGTCTTGCTCTTTATTTTCCAGCAAATTGACTAGCAGGTTGGCTGCTGATGGTGTCACCCCTGCGAAAGTCACCCTGTATTTTTCGATGAGTTGTAACCATATGGCAGGCTTCTTCAGAAACAGTTCGATAGGTGTGTGCGTGGTGGTGTCACCATTACAAAGAGGAGCAAGTCCAAAGCAAATCAAACCAAAATCATGAAAATGGGGTAACCAGTTGAAACCATTATGTTCAGGATTTTCAGGATCTGCGATATAACGGCAATTGGCGAGGATATTGTCATGGGTAATGGGGATTCCTTTCGGTGATCCGGTTGAACCTGAGGTGTATTGCAGAATGGCAATGCTTTTCTTTGTGGCGGATGATGGGGTAACCGGAGACGGGGCATGGGATTTAGTGATGTCATATACTGGCAGGTTACAGGACGTTTCTTCAGGGCATATGTCTTTTAATATTTCCGGTTGGTTTTTTTCAAGGCAGAAAATAGCCATAGCACGGCTATCTTGAACAATTTTTTGCAACCGTTGCCTTTGTGCCTGTGTCTTTCCCATAGGAATGGGGGCAGGGATCACTTTTGCATGTATGCAGCCCAGCAATGTAAACCAGAATTCCAGCTGGTCGGGCATGGCCAGTAACGCAACCTCTTCCGGTTGACAGAGCTGGCGTATTGACCTGGAGTAGTCGCAGATCATTTGCTGTAGCTGTTGGTATGTTATTTCTTTAGCCGGGCCGTTTGTTTGGTAAATATATCTGAGAGCAATTTTGTTCGGGGTTGACTCAGTCGCAGACCAGATACGTTCAATGATGGTATTGCCAATAGGCTCAGGATTTACTTTTGATGTTTTTGAGACAGAAGTATGCTTTGTTGATCCGGTGGACATTGTTTTTGTACCAGATTATTTAATCTGGTACAAAAATAGACTACGGATATCGTTTGACAAATCCCAATCAAAAAAATCTAGCGTGGAGAAGGTGATAGAGAGCCCATTATAAGAATATATAATGCAGGCACAATAACAAAACCAGTGATTGTAGAGCAGGTCAACCCAAAAATAATGGCCAGGCACAGCGGGCTCCATTGAGGATCACTGAATGCCAGGGGAATAAGTGCTAAAACTGTGGTCAGTGTGGTGCTGACGATGGGGCGAAGACGGCAACTCACACCATCGGCCACTGAGTCAACGGTGTTTTTACCGGAGCTATGGTGTTCAGCGATTACTTTCAACATGATAATACTGTTGTTGACAGCAATGCCAGTAGACGACACTAGTCCTATTAGTGCGGGAAGCGATAATGGTATGTTCAGTAGGAAGAAGGCGGTAAATGTACCCGTCATCGCCAAGGGAATCACTACCAGAATAATCAGCGGCTGCTTCAGGGAGTTGAACATTATTGACAGCAGCAGATAAATCAACACCATTGCCAGCAGGAAAGCCTGATGCATGCTTTTATGGTTGTTTTTCAGGTCAGACATCTCTCCGCCAATGGTGTAGTCATAGCCTTCAAGCCATTGCTGTTTGAGGTGCTGGATGATGGGTATAAACGACTGAGTAATACTATTTGCAGTATACCCAGTGGATTTTGAAAATATCGAGACAGATTTTACACCGTCTTTATGTATTAGCGGATTCCACTCATGACTGACCGATATGTCTGCAAGGTTGTGAAGGGACGTGTATGTCCCATCATTAAAAAAAATGGGAAGTCCTTTTATGGGCGATAATTGAAGGTCGTGCATGGCTTCATCTTGATGCGGGCAAGTGTGGCTGGGCCTAAAATTATTGTGCCATGAACTGTTGATTCGCAGGTTAATGGGCTCTTCTTCCCCTTTTAAAAGAACGGTTCCATATTTATTTTCAGTGGTAGCTAATTGTATTTGCTCAGTGACGTCTGATCGGTTCATGCCAAAGGCAGACAGGGTTTCTGCATTGAGTTGTATTTTAACCTGTTTCATAAGCGTGCCTATATTACTCCGAACGTCCACAGCACCGATATGTTGTTTTAATTGATGCTCAACCTCGTTAGCGATCTGTCGCAATGTGGGATAGTCAGTACCTGTGAGATGGATTTGTACAGGATCTTCCGCTTTTGTGTTGTCAGCGTTATGAATGAATTGAAGTGAAATCCCTGCACGGTTTTTAATAGCATTCTGAATACCCAGATAGAGAGGCTCCAGATATTTACCGGATTGCATGGTTCTTTCGTTTTTCGGTGTAAGAATCAAGGTGATCCCAATATAGTTTGCACTGACATCGGGCTGCAATAAACCACTGATACTCGCCCTGGCCAAAGGTGTGTCAGTACCAATATAGACAGTGAACTTTTCGACCCATGACAAGCTGGCCAGGAACTTGCCGACCTGATCCGCAACCATACTGGTTTCATCCAATGTTGAGTTTGCCGGCAGTGTCAGTGACACTCCGATTCTTGGATTATCAGTCTGTGGGTACATATTTTTCGATAACTGACTGGCTAATAACATACTGGCTGCAAATGCAATCAGTGTAATGATGAGCCATATTGACACGCTTCGTATGTCTTTTAACGGTTTCTGTTTCAGCCAATTGGAGAGGGCTTTCGAGTAACGATGGCTGATTTGGTCTATAAGCGATATTGCTGTCGGGTTGCAATGACTTCGATACAACAAGTAGCGAGACAATGGCAGACAAATAAAAAAAGCGACAATGATACTCGTTATCAGGCAAATGCTGACAGAAGTCGGAATTATTCTTATAAATTTGCCTTCGATACTACTAATCATCATCAAAGGAATCAAGGCCAGAATGGTAGTGGCTTGTCCTGCAATGACGGGGAGTGAAAAGTGTTTTGCGGTTTCGAGAATAGCCTGATCAAAGTCGGCTTTACGATCAACTATTTCTGTGTGTATCCCCTCCATCAATAAAATGAATGTGTCGACCACCAATCCGAGGGCCAGAACAATACCGATCATGACCATGATATTGAGGGTATAGCCAAGGGCGTTCATGGTGGCCAGAGTTGCCAGAATGGTAATGGGCAGTGCCAGGGCGGCCAGAAGCGCCTCTCTCCAGTTCAGCATGAGTGTCAGAATGATGAAAATGATGATGCTGCCCTGTATGAGGGAAGAAGATATGTTGCTGAATGCCTTATTGATGAATTCGGTTTCATCGGTAATGTGTGACAGTTTCAGGCCATCAGGCCAGTGCAGATCATTTTTTACGATGTTGAGCTGCGCTGAAATCGCTGAAATCAATGCTTTTGTGTCGGTGCCTGAATGCTGAGTGACGTCGATTATGATGCTTCTAACCGGATTGCTGCCGGCTATGGAAAAATAAGTACGGATGATTTCCCGGTCAGGTTCAAGGCTGACATGAGCCACTTCCCTGAGGCGAATAAGGCGGTTGGTGCTCATTTTCAGGATGGGCAGATCTTCAATAGACTTGAGACTTTCCAATTGTCCTTCAACGGATAGGAAGAGATTGTCTGTCTTTGAATCTGTCGTTTTCCAGCTGACCTTCAGATTGGCCGATTTCAGTTGATTTAGTATATATAGCGGTGAAATATTCAGTGCTTTCAGGCGATCCGGTATCAGCCGGATGTGCAAACTGTTTTCAGACATACCTCGCAGATAGATCTGTTTGACTTCAGGTATTTTTTCCAGCGTTTTTTTTAATTGTTTTGCTTTGTCGTTTAGTACGGTCTCTTTAATATTGCCGTGCAGAGCCCAGCTGACTATGGGTAGGTTTGTGATGGAAAAAGCGTCAACCTGCGGTAGGCCAATGGCCGTGTTTGACGGAAAATTGTTTGAGCCCTGGACGACGGCAGCCCGGAGATTTTGCATATTTTCCGTGAGCGGATTGTTTCCGGTAAACTCTACGAAGATTTTTGATTGAGAAGTACTGGAACTGCTGCTGTATGTTTTCAGATCCGGCAGATTGCGGATGATATTTTCAAGAGGGGTCGTCAATTCCCGTTCAATCTGTACGGGCGATGCTCCCGGCCATTGGGTGATGACCATCGCTCTGGGGATTTCAAGATCCGGATAGTGTTCCTGTATCATGGAAGTGCTGGCCAGCCAGCCAGAGATAATGACCAGTAACAATAGCAGTTTCGCAGGTAAAGGATTTAGAATCAAACGGTTGATGAGAAGGCCCATTACAAGTGACCAATAATTTGCACAGGGCTATTGTGTTTTAATTGTTCATACCCGCGAATGATTACCCATTCACCAGCCGACACACCATGGACTACTTCAACCTGATCCATGATCTCATGACCCAGTGTTAACCAGCGTTGCTCTGCCAGGTTATTGTTCACGACAAAAACAAAGGGAACGTCTTCGTGATTGAAGGAGATCGTCGTTAAGGGCAGGGTGATTACATCAGAAATGGTGTTGGCATGTATCCAGGCATGGATAAACCTGCCATCACGAAGGTTCTCGTTGGCTTCCACTCTGACTCTGATTCGCGAGGAATGGTTCCGTGGATTGATAGAAGGGCTGATGGACCATACTTCGCCTTTCGCAATCTGATCGTCGCTAAAACCCTGTTGGCTGGCCAATTAGAGATCAGCCTGATTAGCAGCCAGGTAAACGGTTTGCCCTTCACGAAGGATTTGTGCCTCGTGGTCAGGGATTTCCAGTGGAAGTTCGTAATGATGAAGTTCCATAATGGTGATATCACAGGGGGGAGTCTGGATATTGTGCCCCGCAAGTGCCATGTTGGGTTGGGAATGGCTGTGCTTACGAATATTCATAGCGGTAATAACGCCATCAAACGGGGCAAACAAACTGCTTTTTTCCAGAATGACGGTTGACTGATTGAGATTGGCTGTTATTTGTTGCACATCATGGGTGGCGATATTGACCTGACTGATTGCCGAAGTAAGGAGCATTTCAGCGTTTTTTACTTTAAGGTTTGCCTGTTCACGTTGCTCCTGTGCAGTAAATCCCTGTTGATAAAGGTGCTCGATTCGTTGAAGTGTCTGTTTTGCCAGATCTACCTCATTCATTGCCAGCATTCTCCTTGCTGTGGCTTCCTGTTTCCGGTTTTTTGCAGATAGTAGTTGAGCCTCCAGAGCTGTAATTTTTGATATGACTTCCCTGTGATCAATCTGGGCCAATAATTGCCCCATACTGAGATCATCTCCGGGGCCGAAGACCATTGATCCTTCACGAAGATCATCACCCTGCTTTGTCTTTCCGATATAAACAACAGTGTCTGATCTGTCGAAGGACAAACAGGCTTTGCGTTGCCCTTCTAATGTACCTTCAGAAATTACCCAGTGATTCATATTGGTGAGTTTCACTTCACGGATATTCACTGAAACCGGAGAAATTATTTTGTCAGATGATGCTTTTTGATGATTCAATTGATAAACAAGAACGAGCATTAAAAAAAGTATGCATATCCAGAGTAACCGCTTTCTGTTAAGTCTATTGCCCACGATTTCGGAACAGCCCATTGAACTATCTCACAGGGATAAAGAGTCAGCTCAGGTTAGTATAATGAAGCATTCAGAGTGCGCTTTAAAAAGCGAAAGCAGTGTTTCCTAATGATGGTTGAGCATGGGCTACAATTACATGGCGTAAATCATCGCTAATGAGATCTCAGACAAGATGAATAAAACCGGATTTATGAGTACTTCGTTTTCGGCAGTACCACAATCTGAAGAAGAGGCTGATTTGTTCGAAGCGACAATAACTGCGAGTCGGCCGGGCGCCAAAGGTAGTTTCTGGGGTAAGGTATCTGGCTGGGTGGTATCCGCTGTTGATGGAATGAAAGGCTATATTTCCCTTAAGGGTTGATGGGTCTAAACTGTCGTAAACCCCTGTAATGGGAGATTCTGTTATGCAGTCTCAACAGTTTCAAGACCTTCTTAATGCTATACCGGTATTAATCAGTCAGCAGCGCAATACACTTATTAACGACTTTTCAGAGCATAATTCTCCTTCCGATATTGCCAAGTCTATCGAAGAGACTTTTGTTCGGGCTCCAAAATGCCCTCACTGCGGGTCGGAAGACATACAACGCTGGGGGATGCGGAACCAACGACAATGCTTCCGGTGCAAGGCTTGTCGAAAGACCCTGAACTCTTTTTCCAAAACGCCTCTGGCCCGTTTAAGACATCCTGAGCGTTGGCCTCAG
>OODV01000028.1 GCA_900299555.1 uncultured Endozoicomonas sp. | reverse complement strand
CCTAAATCGGTAACCCTTTTCTTTTTTTGAAAAGAAATGTCAGATTAAGTCTGAACTACTCCAGATTAAGTCCCCTCCCAGTAATCTTCACCAAAGATGGCACTGAGACGCTTGTCTTCTTCCCTGTCCTCAAGAGCCCTGCGAATCTGCAAAGTACGCTTGGAACCTTTCTGCTCAAGTTCAGGACGGATCAGATGTTCATCCAGAATGAACTCTTTCTCAGCTTTCTTACCTTTACCCATAACAGCATCCTCTTCTTGTATTTGTTATTAAATGAGGCCTGATTACGATTACTAAAATATTAAATTCATAAGCTTACGACAACCACTCATGTCGTATAAATATGTAAGATAAATCTTACAAATCCTTAACTCTTAACGATCTTAATCCTTTTTTTATACTCTTCAGTTGTTGTTCCAGCTCTGGTTCCTTCTGCATGGCAACCCCGGCAGCCAGTACATCAATAACCACCAGATGAGCAATTCTGGACGTTAGGGGTGTAAAGAGCTCTGTATTTTCTTCAGCAGCGATCGCAAGGGAAAAATCACTATATTCTGCCAACGGCGTATTATCAGGGCAGATACCAACAATGGAGGCTCCATGCTCTCTGGCAAGCTTTACACTGTGGATTAAGTCTTTTGATCGCCCTGTTTGAGAGATCGCAACTACCACATCATCTCTGGTCATGGTCGATGCAGAAATGAGCTGAATATGAGGATCAGCACAGGCAACGGCTGTCGATTTTAAACGAATAAATTTATGCCTGGCATCGCGGGCAACGGCTGCAGAAGCACCAAACCCAAAGAACTCTATTCGACGAGCATCGCACAATACGTCTATTGCCGACTGCAGACCTACCATGTTCATTCGGTCTCTTACCTGCATTAACTCCTGTATCGTTGAATCAAAAACTTTATTCTTTAACGATTCAGCACTGTCATCCCGGTCCAACTTCATACTGGTAAACCGTGGGACCGATACCGACCCCAAAGTCTGAGCGAGCTTCAATTTGAAATCCTGAAACCCGGTACAGCCAATAGCCTTACAAAAGCGGATCACCGTGGGTTCACTGACACCGACCTGCTTAGCCAGCTGCCCAATGTTAAGACTGATACAGGTTGCTGGCTCACTTGTAACCCAGTCAGCCACTTTTTTTTCTGAACGTCTCAGGCTGTCATACTGCTTGCCCACTTCAACGATCGGGTCATTGCTTAACATAAATAGCTCTACATCATTGATACGTTCATTATTGTTCTCATGAATAACCTGACTAGATACACTTCAATACAAATATTTTGCTTTCATCAAAGGCATCTATGTCTGAATGAACCATAACACAGGCAGACCTGATGACGCAGTTTCGTTAAACTCTCACTACTCATGCTTACATCCTCCCCATCAAAGGGGGCATCAATTCCAGACTGAAAGAATCTTATGGACGTAACCTCAATACTTGACTCACTGAATGATGCACAGCGTAGCGCTGTAGCTGCACCTGTCAGCTCAATGCTGGTGCTCGCAGGTGCTGGCAGTGGTAAAACTCGCGTTCTGGTCCACCGGATTGCATGGCTGGTTCAGGCTGAAGCCATGTCACCATACTCGGTGATGGCGGTGACCTTTACCAACAAGGCCGCAGCGGAAATGCGATCCCGTATTGAGGAGTTACTGGGAATCGCCCCCAGGGGTATGTGGGTAGGCACGTTCCATGGTCTTTCTCACCGGCTACTCAGATCCCATTGGAAAGAGACCGGACTCCCTGAAAACTTTCAGATTCTGGACAGTGATGACCAGCTCAGGGTCATCAAACGGATTATGAAAGCGATGCAACTGAATGATCAAAAGTGGCCTCCCCGCCAGGCCCAGTGGTTCATCAACAGCAAAAAAGACGAAGGCTTACGCCCCGATTATATCGACCCGGGTTATGACCCTTTCGAACGCACCATGGTCGATGTCTATCGCCGCTATCATGAATATTGCGAGCAGGTGGGGGTCGTGGATTTTGGCGAGCTGCTCCTCCGTGCTCACGAACTACTGCTGAAGCGTGCTGATATTCTTCAGCATTATCGTGAGCGCTTTCGCTATATCCTTGTCGATGAGTTTCAGGACACTAACGCCGTGCAATATGCCTGGCTCAGGTTGCTGGCCGGTGACCAGGATAAACTCATGGTGGTTGGTGATGATGACCAGTCCATCTATGGATGGCGGGGTGCACGAATTGAGAACATACGTCAGTTTACTCATGATTTCCCCAATGCTCAGACCATCAAACTGGAACAGAACTACCGATCAACCGGTAACATTCTTCAGGCAGCCAACGCCGTTATTGCCAATAATCCGGACCGCTTAGGTAAAGAGCTGCGCACCGATGGAGCCAGCGGTGAGCCGGTGCATTTATACGCCGGTTTTAACGAGATGGATGAAGCACGATTCATCACTGATCGTATTAAAGATGCAGTTACCAAAGGTACTGCTCGCAGTGATATAGCCGTACTTTACCGATCCAATGCTCAGTCCCGTATTCTTGAAGAAGCGATGCTCAGGGCTGCAATACCCTACCGGATCTACGGCGGACAACGCTTCTTCGAACGGGCAGAAATCAAAAATGCGCTGGCTTATCTGCGACTGGTCAGCTCCCCCAATGATGACACCTCTCTGGAGCGAGTCATTAATATTCCAACCCGTGGTATTGGCGAAAAAACCGTTGAAAAGCTAAGAGAAGCAGCACGAAGTCAGGAAATATCATTATGGCAGGCCCTGCGTAACCTGGTGAAGGCGTCGGTAGTTGGCGGAAAAGCAGGCAAGTCCATGGCCGCCTTTGTAGAACTGATTGAATCCATGAGCAATGCCGGCGAAACACTCGATCTCGGAGAACTCTCTGATCATGTTGTGACCATGAGTGGCCTGATTGATCATCACAGTAAAGAAAAAGGAGAAAAAGGCCAGGCTCGAGTAGAAAACCTTGAGGAACTGGTTAATGCCTGCCGTCAGTTTGATATGGACGAACTTGACCTGGATGAAGAAACAGAGGCCATGACACCTCTGGATGCCTTCCTTGCTCATGCTGCGCTTGAGGCCGGCACCAACCAGGCAGATCAGTTTCAGGACAGCGTACAGATGATGACGCTGCACTCTGCAAAAGGCCTGGAGTTTCCACTGGTATTTCTGGCTGGTATGGAAGAAGGCTTGTTCCCTCACAAGATGTCTCTGGATGAGGGCAACCTGGAAGAGGAACGCCGTCTCTGTTACGTGGGCATAACCCGCGCCATGGAAACCTTATACCTGACGTATGCTGAGAGCCGCCGCCTGTATGGCAGCGAAACGATGAACCGTCCTTCACGATTTATTCGGGAGATACCCGGTGAGTTACTACAGGAAGTTCGCCTCGGTGGCACCATTTCCCGCCCTGTTGTGACCCGTATGGCTCCGGCATCACCCGACCATGGCTTATCTCTTGGACAGCGTGTTCACCATAATGTGTTCGGCGAAGGCATCGTCATCAATTACGAAGGAGAGGGAAATCAGGCCCGGGTTCAGGTCAATTTTGATTCTGAAGGCGCTAAATGGTTGATGATGGCTTACGCCAACCTTTCTCCAATCTAGGATCAACTTAAGGCTCCAGACTCAAAGCCTCCATATCAATGGAGGCTATAATTCTAATACCGCAACCTATTCAGATACGAATAACTCTATTCATTACCTATCAGGACTAATCTATTTTATATTAATAGATCAGCTTTCTGTATTAACCTGACCTAAACGTAGAATTACTTTCTTAAGGATATATTGGGAAGATGTCGCTCCCGCCATACTCAACATAGCAGGAATTGTTACCCCTTGTGTCAGTGGAATAAAAAGAAGCCCATTGCGCAGGAAAAATTCAGCTGTTGACATACTCCAGCTTTGATTATGATTGCTTGAAAAAAGTCTGTCGCAGAATTTATTATAAGCTGTTTGGACTGTACCTAATAAGGGACCACCAAATAGAATATTCCGTCCCAGTTGATATGCCATTTTAGATCGTGGATATTTTTTTGCCATCCCATATTCAAAACAACTATCCAATGCAAGTGATATTGCACCATAAGCTGCTCCACCAACAAATGGAAACAAGTATTGGTAATAACACTGTTCAGGAAGCAAATTTTGATCAACCAACTGAGGCTGATTAATTGAAATAGCATCTTTTGTTATTACAAGCTTTTTTGATCCATTGGATCCTTCATCTAATGTTATGTTTTTATTTTTAAAACAGAAGAAATCACTTTCATATTTGCTATTCGAATCAGACTTCCAATTTCCGCGATAATGAGTAAAATAAACACCCCAATGACTACAGGGTGAAGCAATAATACCATCAAAAACTTTCACCAAATCAATTTTATTCCCAATGATATAAAGTCCTCCTGAATCAAATGAAAGAAGAATATCCCCCCCATTTTTTTGGGAAAGTTTTCTACAGTAATCACGCGGGAAAATTTCATCTCCGTGACTAAGAAAATCAGAGCATAAGAAAACTTTATCAGTTAGTTCAAATTTTCTAATACGGTCAACTATTACATTAAGCTCCTGCCCTTTAACATAGACATTCTGAAAACCTAGCAAATGATTATACATTGCAGCCCTGTTGTCAGCTGCGTATCTGACAGTAGCAGATACATCCTCTGAATGAGCTTTGTACCACATTGAATCAACTTTCCTTCTATCAACCTCCTCTTGTTTTGAATATTCACTTAAAGAATAGCCACCAACCCATTTTTCACCTACTTTAAAATACCACTTTTTATTTTCAAAAATCTCGCCAGTAAAATCATTTAATATCACATCTGATATTTTTTTTGCTGTGGCATTATTAAACTCATAAAATGAGAACTCTCGTTTAAAAGAGACAGAGTTTAAATTATTAATTTCATAGCCTTCCGGATCAATAATATCTTTAACTCCTGTATTAAGAAGTTTTTCAAATGCAATTCCGTCAAATAAAGATGGCTTCCCTAAATAAGCACTGAGGGTAATACGATGCTCACTTGGGCTTATAAATGACTCGGCTACATTTTGTGGTACTAGAGGTGCTTTTGTATCCAAGTCCATTATTGCAACACTAGAAACATCATGATTTTCAAAAATGTATCTAGGCACTAAATACTTAAAGCTTTCAGCCATAAAAGTATACTTGGCAGACTTATCAACATCTGTGATATCAAAAGAACCAGAATCATATCTATTAAATTTTATTTTATCCAGAATTTCATTAAATTGATTAAACCTCTTACTTCTTTCTTCACCATAAAAAGATAAAACCCTATCAGTATTTACAATGTCGACACCAAGATCATATAACCTATCGATGAGACTAACCCCCTTGATTTTAACCCTAGTCATCATCTTCATTGACTTATCATCAACAACCAACAAACTAACACCCCGATCATTTATATCTTTTCTTATTTCAGCCAAAGCAAGTTTTTTTAAAAAATCACAATAATATTTATCGCCTCCGATATAGATGCGGGCAGACGCTCTTTTGACCAATCTGAATCCAAAGTTAATTGAGCTGTCATGGATTATATTGATGAATCCTGGAAATTCATCCTGTATTTCCAATGCACGTTTTAATGATCTATTGATTAAATCCATTATATTTTTCTCTGATAGAAATTTTGACCATCTATCGACCTAGTCCATAGTAATAAGTTCATTACTCAAACATAATTCTAATCATTATCGAGTTATACTCGAACCCATAACAATGCCACTTGTATGATCCAACATACCCACTTACCATACAGCTGTCGTGTTCCACATTAATAAGATTAAAAACAAGAGAACAGGGGCCTTGCATGAAGCGCCGTAATTTATTGACCTCTTTGGGGCTCGCTGCAGCCACTGCAGCGCTGGTAGGCTGTGGGCAGTCACAGCAAACCTCAAGTACAGAGTCCGCAGTACCCGATATTCAAAAACCCATCGAGTGGAAACTCGTTACCTCCTGGCCAAAAAATTTCCCGGGACTGGGCACCGCACCTGAGCGCTTTGCCGAATCCGTTAACAAAATGAGTAATGGTCGAGTGACCATCAAAGTTTATGGCGGCGGTGAACTGGTTCCCCCGTTGGAAGTATTTGATGCCGTTTCAAGTGGCACAGCAGATATGGGACACAGTGGTGCTTACTACTGGAAAGGAAAGGATCCTTCGACGCAATTCTTTACTGCGGTACCCTTTGGGTTGAATGCACAGGAAATCAGCAGCTGGATTCACTACGGCGGTGGGCAAGCACTCTGGGATGAAGTGTACAAGCCGTTCAATGTAAAACCGATGGCTGGTGGCAACAGTGGTGTCCAGATGGCAGGATGGTTCAACAAAGAGATCAACAGCCTGGATGACCTGAAAGGTCTGAAAATGCGCATCCCGGGTATGGGCGGTGAAGTGCTGAAGCGTCTGGGTGGTGTACCTGTGAATATACCCGGTGGTGAGCTGTTTACTGCTCTTCAGACTGGGGCCATTGATGCTACAGAGTGGGTTGGGCCATACAACGACCTGGCCTTTGGCTTCTACAAAGCCGCCTCTTACTACTACTACCCAGGCTGGCATGAGCCAGGCAGTATGATGGAATTCACCATCAATCTGGATGCCTGGAATAAACTACCAGATGACCTGCAGGCGATTGTTAAGACCGCAGCACGTGCAACAAACCAGGATATGATTGATGAATACACCGCCCGCAATAATGCGGCTCTTCAGCAATTGATCAACGAGCACGGTGTAAAAGTGAAACGCTTACCGGATGAGGTTCTTAAAGAACTGAAAAAGGTAGCAGATGAGATTACTCAGGAGGTGGCTACATCCAGTGATGTTGCCGGGCGTGTCTACGAGTCATTCGATAAGTTCCGTGAGCAGTCCAAGGCCTACCACGATATTTCAGAAGTCGCTTTTTATGAAGCACGCTCTTTGAAGTAATCTATTTTTCGCCACATTCGACAACGAATGTGGCACCTTTCTCAAACCGGTTCTTTCAACAAAGAAACAACATCAGTGAACCCCATCTTTTCCAGAGCAGGAAGAAGAGAATCCACCTGACAGGCTGCCCCTGTGTGAACAAACAGATCCTGAGATTCTGATTCAAAGTCTGATGTCCCTAATAAACTCATCACTCTTCGGGCAATCGCAGGGCCTGAATCAATCCAGTTAATGTCTATAGGGGATACCTGTTGCAGAGCTTCCGTTAATAACGGAAAATGAGTGCAGCCAAGCACAATGGCATCGGGTGTTTGTTCATCAGAATAAAAGGGTGCCAGTATGTTTTTTAATGCTTCATCGGAAACCTTCTCACCACGCAGAAACGCTTCTGCCATCTGAACCAGATCACTGGATCCCACACGAATGACATGACAGTCGCCAGCAAAATCCTGGATCAGCTGATCCGTATAGCTACGGGCAATGGTGCCCGGCGTAGCCAGTAAGCCAATACAACGACGCTTTGAATACTCACTGGCGGTCTTTATAGCAGGCACCACACCCACAACAGGAAAATTCAGTTCCTCACGAACTTTCGGCAATGAGATGGTACTGGCAGTATTACAGGCTATAACCGCAAGGGATGGTGTATACCGTTCAGCCAAAAGGCCAAGGCAAACACTGGTACGCTCTATCACCTCAGACTCAGGCTTGGGGCCATAAGGAAAACCTTGCGTATCAGAGCAGTAAACCACGGGAACATTAGGCAAAACCTGTTTTATTTCCTGATAGATGCTGAGACCACCAACACCGGAATCAAAAATGACGATGGGTTTCACCATGCTTTGCATAAATAGAAAGTATCCATAAAAGCCTGCCTACTCTGTCAAAATAGAGCACAAAAAACTAGGATTGTAACTGATTACCGCGTTGAAACATTAACCTGACATAGGGCTTATTAAATAACAGTTCTCAGAGAATTTAACGATCAGCCAACTCTCTCCCACTTTGACAATCAATACACAAAGATGATTCCGGTCGAATTTCCAGTCTGGCAAATTGGATCGGGCGATTACACTCCAGACAGTAACCGTAGTCACCGCTTTCGAAACGAGCCAAAGCCATCAGAACCTGCCGCAACTGCTGCTTACTCTGCTCCAAGCTGGCCTTTGCCATACTCTGTCGCTGTAGCGCATCCACCCTTGTTACTCGACCAAATGCCTGCTGATCCAACTTCACCGGCTGAGCAGACTGGGCAATTGCCTCTATCAGCGCCTGCTTACGCTGTTTTAATAACTTAATCAGGTGTTCGCTTTGTTCGGGCTTCAGTGTCGACATAGTTTTTTTGATCTCTGATGCAGAAGCAATAAGCGTTATTCCTGTAATGACCATACAGCAGATCAAGGTGGCTGAAAAAAGAGCAATGGAAATCAATCCATTTACATAGTACATAAACGGAATGAATCCTGTTACCGGAGTAAATTGATGAATCATAAGGCTTTCCAGGATCAACTGGCCCTGTTTCCTGAAGATGCAGCAGCAATCCTGCAGAAATTAACACTGCAGCAGGGTCGCCTTGATCCAGAACAGGTCAACGAACTAAAGGTCCTGATGAGACTTTCAACAGAAGATTTTCTGAAAGCAGTGCTGCCCCTTGCTGCAACCATGAGCACTTGTCCTATTTCAGGGTTTTCTGTCGGCGCGGTGGTTGAGGGCTTTAGAGCAGCTGAAGGCTCATGCGAAGAAGAGCAGGGTCCCATCTATTTCGGAGCCAATCTGGAAATAGCCGGTCAGCCACTGAAAATGGCAATTCATGCAGAACAGGCCTCCATCAGTAATGCATGGCATCAGGGAGAAACCCGGCTACGCCGACTGATGGTCAATGAAGCCCCATGCGGTCACTGCAGGCAGTTTATGAACGAGCTCAATGAGATTGATCAGATGGAGATTCTGGTCAGTCAGCTCGACAATGAGCGGAAGAAACATTATCGAATGGCAGACTTGTTACCGGATGCTTTTGGCCCGGGGGATCTGAAACAAGGCTGTCGCCTTTTGGACCCATCAAACCAGTTACTTAATAGTCCTGACAGCTCAGACACTCTGGTAAATGCGGCAACTCAAGCCGCCCAAAACAGTTATGCTCCCTATTCAGGCTGCTACTCAGGTATTGCACTTATTATGAATAATGGCGATATCATATCTGGAATGTATGCCGAAAATGCTGCTTTCAACCCTGGCTTGACTGCCATTGAAGCGGCACTGGTGAATCTCCGGTTGAATAGCCTTGCCATGCCTGAAGCCACGATTGTAGACGCCGTTATGGTTGAAAAACATTCCCCTATCTCCCATAAAGCCATAGCGGCCTCAATTATTAGTCATATGGGGGCGGAATTACGTTATTTCATTGTATAGACTTAAAGGAACCCATTGAGCAAGGAGGCTACATTGTGAGTTCAGGTTTTAGAATTGATCCATCATCCCCTTCCAACCTTGATTACGGTCGCGGCAATGATGATAGCCTTAGTGAAAACGAAGGTGAAGCCAACTCACATTCAGTAAAACAAAAGTCATACATTGACCGCTCTGACTCAAGGAAAGGAAAGGATAAATCTCTGGAAATGCGTAAGGCTAGCAAAAAAGATAAGCGCAAAAAGAAGAAGATATCTGAGAGAAATACCAAAGAGTTTAATGAAGACCAAGCTGATAACTGAAGGAAACCATCCAGATTGACTTTATCTTTCGATCTCAGAATACATCCTCTGCCTAAAACCTCCCAATACTTCGTTTGACTAATTCCACTCCCGATGGAAAGATCACGACCGGGATTAATTGAATGATGGTGTGCGCTGCTGCGCTTTCTTATGAAAACAAAAGACGCTTCCAGGCATAGTGATGATCAGCAAAGCTACGATGTGCTCATCGTGGGTGGTGGCATGGTGGGAGCCGCTATCGCCTGTGGGCTCGGTAACCAGGGAATAAAGGTTGCTGTATTCGATCACATTGAGCCAGAACCATTACCCCCAAACGCTCTTCCCGAACTGAGGGTCTCTGCTCTCAGTAGCGCTTCAGAAGAAATTCTTCGTCAGCTTGGCGCCTGGCCATACATGGCAGGCATGCGCATGACGCCTTATCGTTGTATGGCTGTATGGGAAAAACTCCATACTCCCTGGGGAAAGGAGCTGACCTCAAGAAAAAATCGGGTAATGTTTGATGCCCAACAAATCGATCATCCACAATTGGGCTTTATCGTTGAAAACAAGGTTACCCAACTGGGTCTGTTAGAAGCCATCAAACGCTGTCCATCGATAACTTTCCTCTGCCCGGTTCATATCCAAACGATCGATACCTCTACAAACAGGCCTATGGTTGAATTATCCGATGGTCGTCGCTTTTACGGTGACCTTCTTGTAGGTGCTGATGGCGCTAACTCACGGGTTCGTCAGGCAGCCGGGATCGTTATGGAGCAGCGGGACTACGAACAGCAGTGCCTGGTGGCAACTGTAGAGATTGCGGAAGGCTGTCAGGATATTACCTGGCAGGTATTCACTCCCACTGGCCCCGAAGCCTTTTTGCCTCTGACCGATATTGCTGGTAGAAGTTACGGCTCTATCGTCTGGTACAACCAACCTGAAAAAGTCCGGCAACTTTTAACCCTTTCGAATGAGGCTTTTATAAAAGAGCTGGTTAAAACATTTCCTTCCGAGCTTCCAGGCATTGTTCAGCTTCATGAACGAGCAGCCTTTCCAATTGCCAGACGCCATGTCAGCCACTACTTCAAACCCGGTGTAGTGCTGGCTGGTGATGCCGCCCATACCATCAACCCTCTGGCAGGGCAGGGTGTTAATCTTGGGTTCCAGGATGCGGCCTGGTTGATCGAAATACTGGTTGATGCATACCAATCCAATGAAAGCCTGGGAAGCCCAGAAGTTCTTGCAAGATATGAAAATGCAAGACGCAAGGATAATACGTTGATGATGACAGCGATGGATGGATTTTATCATAGTTTCAGCAATCAGAACCGCCCGCTAAAGTTCCTTAGAAACACCGGACTTGCTCTCGCAGGAAACCTGTCACCTGCCGTCAACCAGGTCATGAAATATGCAATGGGGCTTTCCGGTAAGCAGCCCAGGCTGGCTTCCGTAGACAAGCGTTGAGACCACTTACTGCATCTGTTCAATTCTTAAAAGCGCTTTTAATCAGGATTTGCTGTAACCCAAGAAAAAGACAATAGTCCGGAGATATACACGGATTGAACTTCGTAAAACCCTGATGCACCTGTATCGATTCAAGGCATAAGATGGTCTTTGCACAGAGCAGCTTGGGGAAGCAGACTATGAGAACAATGATATCAACAGGTTTCCGGCTCACAGCCATGGCCTCTTTAGGATTCTGGTGGGCCTGGCTAATGGCAGGTGCTGCTTATTACTACACAATTGAGCAGGCCTCAGTATGGGCATCTTTTACGTCTGGAGCCGGTATTAGTCTGGTCATAATGATTTGTGGAGTTTTCAGCGCAATGATTTCTGACTCTCTTCATTGAGAACATGCTTCACAACACTCATCCAATCACTTGCTGTTTTACTTCAACCAGCAATCTCATATCAGGGTCTCTTTTAAATTTATCGTAGCGACCCTTAACCCCACCTTTTTACGACACCATCCACCAATTAATCATGTCTATTTTTCATATACGTAACTGGCTTGCGAGCCTGACTGTTATTGTCTTTTCATCTGCACTTTATGGAAGCCCTCCAGCCAGCTTCAGCAGTGCAAAGCGGGAAGCCGCCAAAATATATGATAAAAATCTAACTAGTTTTTACTGCGGTTGCCCTATAAGAAAAGAAGGAAAAAAACTGGTACCGGACCTGGAAGCTTGTGGTTATTCAATCCGTAAACAGGTAACCAGAGCGAACCGAATAGAATGGGAACATGTTGTACCTGCCTGGACATTCGGACACCAACTACAATGCTGGCAGAAAGGAGGACGAAAAAACTGCAGTCGAAACAGTCCTGAGTTTCGTGCAATGGAGGCAGACCTTCATAACCTGGTTCCCGCAGTTGGCGAGGTGAATGGAGACCGCTCGAACTACCGTTTTGGCATGTTGAGCAATCCTCCCAATTATTATGGCCGATGTGATTTCCATGTTGATTTCAAGGCAAGAGTCGCTCAACCACCAGAAGGTCAGCGAGGAAGTATTGCCCGGATATACCTCTATATGTCAGATAAATACGCTTTCAAACTTAGCGACAAGGAAAGAAAGTTATTTGAGGCTTGGGACAGGATGTATCCGATAACCACCTGGGAATCAGAACGTAATCAGAAAATCAGCAATATCCAAGGCTGGGGAAATCCATATATTGATAACACAGATGAAGGTTAAATAACGATCACAGCAGATAGAAAAATTCAGAAATGCACTGCTCATAATAATGGAGATTTATCACCGTAAAGGTGAGCAGGCATGTCTGAGTTGAGCGCTGATCGATATCCGATAACAGGTATCCTTCTATATTTCAAATAACCTTTCTCATCTCATTTAGCCGCTTATACGTAAGCGCCAATTTAACCAGCGTTTATAGACATTTCAATAAAATGAACTTATAGGCAGAACCGCAGTCAACATTTTTATTTTTATGAGTTAATGAAATAAAATATGGATAGAGGCGCTGCTGACATAAGTGGGAAATACACAACCTCAGGTAATGATTATAAAAAACCGGATGATCATGCCAATTCTTCAAGGAGAGGGCGATCCAGGAATGGCACAGTCGAGTGGGTAAATACACCAAACATCTATACCCCAAGGGGTAAAGGTTTTTATAACCCTTCTGGAGCTTGCTCTTCTCACTATCCGCCAAGGCGTACAGTTAAGACAACTCAAGATTTTAATGCTCTCACCACTCCAGAAAAAATTACTGATATTAAGAAGATATCGGATAAATACGGTGCTAGCTATGATGGGAGAAAGCATAATCAATTTGCCATTTCAATTAAAGAATACACATCGGCTTCTAGAAGACCTTTAGGTCGAGATCAGATAAGCCAGCTGATACCTTTGCTGCAAGAATTTAAACCAACACAGAGTTGGTCTTGGCGAAGCCTGACAACAACATTTCATTCATTTGCTTCAGCGGGTGTTTTTAACCCTAATAAACACATGAATGAGACGGTTCAAAATGTTCAAGCTAACTTATTGTCAACTTTGCTTGATGTAATAAAACTTAACTGCCAACAAAAACCTGAACCCAATGATATAGATGCCCAAGGTACCGCCAACCTGCTGTGGGCCGTGGCGAAACTGATGGGCAACGGGCTGGAGCTGGAGAAGACACCGAAGCTCAAAGAGGCCGTGGCCGCGCTGTTGCCCCATGTGAAAACCAAAGCCGACTCAAAAGAAGAGAAAGACCACTTCAACACTCAAGGTACCACCAACCTGCTGTGGGCCATGGCGAAACTGGTGGGCAACGGGCTGGAGCTCAAAGAGGCCGTGGCCGCGCTGTTGCCCCATGTGAAAACCAAAGCCGACTCAAAAGAAGAGAAAGACCACTTCAACACTCAGCATATCGCCAACCTGCTGTGGGCCGTGGCGAAACTGGGTGAGGGCATTGAGCTGAGCGTGGTTGAACCTATGTTCGACTCTGTTGTCTACATCAGTGAAAACCATGAGTTCTCTCAACAAAGTGCATTCATGTCTCTGTGGGCAGTAATGGCATATTGCGCCAGATTGCCTCTGAGTTCTAATACGACGAAAAATAATCGGCTTGAAAAGCACATAGAGAACCTGTTTACTCGCTTGGTAACTACCTCCCCAGATAATGAAGATAATCAATCCATCATTGCAATGGCCGCACTTTGGCTGGGAAGAGAGTGTCCGGTCGTCCCCCATTACCAAACAACTATTTCACATTCTCAATCCGACTTCCGCAATCAACTTAAGTCAAGGATTCCGTCTTTAAAGATTGAAGAAGAAAAGAGTCTGAATGGATTACCTCCGGTTGATTTGCTACTACCAGGTCACGGTATTGTTATTGAAGTACAGGGGCCTTCCCATTATGTGGGCAGTGATTTCAAAACCAGGAGTGGTTCGACTCTGCTTAAAGTCGCCCTCCTTCAAAAATTAGGATATGAGGTCATTGAAATCCCGGTGAACGAGCTTGGAAACCACAGATTCATGGATAAAGTTATTGCTAAGATAAAAGCAAAGTCTTCAATCCCACCAGAGGCTCGTGGTTCCGTATCACTTAAAAGCGGGGGGGGGGAATGAATCATACTTGGCTGCCGATGAAGGATGGCAACCCTCAGATGACTGTTACTTTATCGCCGAAGAACCTCCGGAAGAGCAAACAGTCAAACCAAAAAAGAGAAAAAAGAAGAGAAAAAAGCCAGCGATCTCCTCTCTTCCATCATGACTCAAAAACCGCTTTCACACTCCAGGGCAGGAGTTTTTCCAGCTTTTCAACCATATCCGCATACGGCAGCTCCTTCGGTACATAATAAATGTACTCGAAAGGTCTCAGTTCATTGGCTTTGGCACTTTCGATCAGGCTGTAATAAATGGCGCTGTTCCGGGCGCCTTCAGGGGTATCGGCAAACAGCCAGTTGCGGCGTCCCACGGTCAAGGGCCGAATGGCATTCTCGGCTGCGGCATTACTGATGTTCAGCAGGCCATCTTCACAGTAAATGAGCAGCTTTGGCCATTGGTTCAGGGTATAACCGATGGCATTATCAATCAGGCTGCCAAGTTCAACCCAGTTTATGTTCACATCCAGCCAGGCCTTGATCTCCTCCAGAACCGGAACGCTGTGCTGTTGCCGGTACTGCCGTTTATCGTCATGGGTTGCCTCTTTGATGACCTTTTCGTTGGAGTACAATCGGGCAATTTTGGCCAGTGCCGTACTGGCAAGGCTGATCTTTTGCACGGGTGTTCCCATGCCCGGCGGCTTTTCACCTTTCTGAGCATCCTTGAATTTGCGCCTCGCGTGATCCCAGCACCCGACCTGGGTAATCCCTTCCTGCGTGCACACCGTACTATAATCCGCATAACCATCGGTTTGAAGGTAACCATGGAACCCTTCCAGCAGGCGCCAGGGAACCTCCTCACTGCGCGAAGGATCGTAGTGAAAGACGACAGCCGGTTACCCCGATGGACCGCCCAGCAGGTTACAGCCGCGACCACCGGCCTGACCTGAACCAGGTGGTCTTGCAGTTAATGACCGGGAATGAGGCCGGTATTCCTGTGTTCATGGCGCCTGCCAGCGGTAATGTGAACGATA
>OODV01000442.1 GCA_900299555.1 uncultured Endozoicomonas sp. | reverse complement strand
CCGGCTTCAACGGGTTGAGCCGTGCCATGATCATCCGGCCATCGCAGATCCAGATATTGCCCTGGTACTCCGTGTGCTCATCAATGTCGGTAACGCCGTACTCCATCAGTTGATGACCGTCCACCGGTCCCCAGTACTCCAGCACGTCGTAACGGTTGGAGGTAATGTGCGGGTCATCCGACTCATTGAGGTTGTTGAGCTCTTTTTCGTAATCCAGCGGGACGTGATTGCCCTCCGGTGAATGAGCCAGAATCTCCATCACCGTGTCGGTTTCAACGCCATGGCTGTCCGCCAGTTCCCGCAGTTCATGTTTGGTCAGCACATGACGGCGAAACAGATCGTTGGGTTTGCCACAGTCGTGGGAGTAAGGGTCAGGGAACATATCGAAGATACTGGCCCACTCCACGTCCGGCTCGATGCTCTGCTGCTCATTCAGCTGCCACTCCTCCCCTTCCGCCTCCCACTTCTCATGCTTGCGGATATTGAGGGTGGCCACTTTGATACACCCCGTGCCCAGGGTCACCTGCTCCCGGGTGACCTTCTTCAGCTCGGTCAGGGCGTCAGCGTTGACCAGGTAGTCCTTGATCTTGCGCTTCATCGCCATGGCCGCTTTATTGGCCCGTTCCAGCGCCTCCGCCATCAGCGCCCGTTCCATCTCATCGTACCGTTCCTGGATAAGCTGGTTGCGGGTCTGGGGATCAAGGGGATAGGGTAGCAGCTCCTGAATAGCGGTCATGCGGAGGTGCCGTTTAATGCTGGCGGGTATCTCCGCCAGGGGGCTGGGCACGATATCCCAGAAGCTGTCGATGTTCTGGAACAGCAGGTCGATCAACCGGGAGTAGGCGGTGTTCACCTTGGTGGTGGTGATCTTGATAAACACCCGGCTCAGTGCCTGCTGCTCATCCATGATCCGGATCTGTTCAGGGCCATACTCCCCTTTCACGGCTCGAAGCGATGCCAGCCATTCTTCTTCCACTTCCCGCCGGGCTTCCCGGTATCCCTGCCAGCGGCTTTGCAGGTCAGAGGCAAATGCATCCCGCACCGCCTGTTCACGACGCTCGTTGTCCAGGGCTTCATCCAGCTCTGCCTTGGTTACCTCGTCCGGGGTAGCGATCCTGACCAGTCCGTTGTCCATTATCGGTTCTGTTTCCCTCTGCGCCTGATCCATTCCAGGCGATGACCGGCCAGGATGGCGGGGTAGTTCCCCACCACCTTCTGGGTAAAAAGAATGATTGTCCGTTCCATCAGTAGGCTGACTTTCCTGGCGAGCGATACCTCAGCTCGTTGATATTGATCTTCCGTCGTGGAAGTTTGAGCACCATCTGCTGGGCGATGGCGTAGCTGATCACTCGATCATCAAAGCAGCCTTCCTGAGCATTAGTGGCCCCGTTGTCTTCGATGACGTAGGTCTGGCACTCGGCGACAGTGTCCTTATTGCAGATACCACTCTCACCATCCCGCAGTAAGGCGGCGAGGTGGTCGATCATCAGTGGCTTGGATTTCGTGGTGGTCTGCCAGCCGAGGCGTTTGGTGCGCTTCTGGCTTCGCTGGTCCACGGTGGTTTCCATGTAGAGATTGGGGTACTTCAGCTCTTTCAGTTTGGTCAGGGTGGTGAGACCGTGGTTGTTTCTTTCCACGCCGACAAGGGCATTGTGGTAGTAACGGCCCAGGTGATTGAGCATCTTGCCCAGATCGTCCGGTGCCACATGCCCATGCCAGTGGGCCACCTGGTAACCCTCACGGTCACACACGTCGATGGTCGAGTAATCACCGTGCTTGTGCTGGTCATTGGCCGGTGCCAGCCCTTCCGCCACATCCGATCCCACCACATATTGGGTAGCGGGTTTGGGGTGCTCCCAGATCTGCAGCAGACCCGGCTTGTGCCGGTTGATACCGTTGGGGCTCAGTTCAATGGATTGGGTTGGGGAGTAACTCTCAACTTTGGCCGCTTCAGTGTGTTTGGGATCGAACACCGGGCGACCGGAAAACAGAAACGCCTCCTGGATATTGCAGGGGTATTCCTGTTTGAATTTGTCTTCGGATTTCAGCTCATAGATTTTCTGGCGACGCCACTGGAGCTGTTGATCATCCAGGTCATACTGCTGCTTCAGGTACTGTTCGTCGGCGTCTGCCCGGAAGCCCTCAGGGATCTCAGAGCGGTACTCGTCCTGCCAATACCACGGTATAAACACCAGCTCAAAATCACCACGGCCAGCATCAGCGTCCATAACGTAATCATAAAACACGCCTCCAACGCCGTTAGCAGTGCTTTCCAATATGACTTCAGTGTCTTTTTCATTAGGTACCGCCTGTAAAACACCCGCCAGGTGTTCATCCGCATTGGGCCAGAACGCCACTTCCGATCCATGGAATAGCTGAGCCGTTGAGGATCGCCCTGCCCCCTTGTTGCCAGCCGTTCCAACCCGATAGCCAGAGTCATGGAAAAACTCCAACAGCTTGGAGCTTTTGTTTTTTAGCGCTCTCTGGGTAAAGATCGGCTGATGCTCATGGTATCTTTGTACCATATCAAACAAGTTGGCGGTGGCATCCGCTTCATGGGTCAGGATATAAGCCCGCAACCCCTTGCGATTGCTCACCAGCCAGTAAAAGCGGCCTTCAGTATAGGTGGAGCAGCCCTGCTGTCTGCCCTTAAGCACCACAATTCTTACTTTGCCGGTGCGCTGTCGCTGGTCTTCGATCCGGCTGTCCAGGTACCGCTGAGCCTTGTTGAGCCGAAAGGGAATGACTTTGGCGCTTTTGGTGCGGATCTTCAGGCACTTGCGGGCATAGAACGTAAACTCGGTGAGCAGCCGCTCCCTGGCTGGCGTTATGCTTCCTTTTCTTCCAGCCATTCGTCCAGCGTCGGTATCTTTTCCGCTACCACGGTCTGTTCGTGCCGATCCCGCCAGTGGTAACGGTTTTTCATGTACATGATCAGCATGGCGGGGGAGACATCCTTGTTCATACCCAACGCGCCCTGCATGTACTTCTCTTCCCAGAACACCTCGGCCAGCACATCCGCCTGCGCTACGGCTTCGGCAAACGCTTCATGCTTATCGATGTACGACAGAAACGTGTTGTAGCTGATGCCCATCTCCGTAGCGGTGCCCTTACGGCTTAAGCCTGTGCTCATCAATTCCTTCACCTGGTCGCACATCTCTGGCGTGTATTTGCTGTGGTTGGCCATGGTCAGAAAAACTGTTTTATGGCAAAGGCGATAATGCCTGCCGTGGTGGTGGCGGCAATCCACTGAATCACACTGCTGATGGTGGAGTTCTTCAGCACGGCTTTCTCAATGGAATCCAACCGCTCTTCACTGCGCTTTTCCCGAAGAGCAAGGTTCACCATGCGCTCATCGTGTTTGGCCAAGGTCTGCAGAATCTGGGTAATGCCGTCCAGCTTCTGCTCGATCCGGTTGAAACGATCTTCATCAGCCATGACTATCGCCTTGCCACGCCCTTGAGCTTCTCAATGGTTCGGGCACCACCCAGCCCAAGCAGGCAGAGCAGTAAAGTAATCACGGTACTGGTGTCGGCTGTGGGTAACTGTTGAACCACTTCGGCTTTATCCACAAGCATCA
>OODV01000062.1 GCA_900299555.1 uncultured Endozoicomonas sp. | reverse complement strand
TGCACTTCCACCATCTATGATGGTTGCACAAAGAGCACGAAGAAAAGCTATTTAATCCACTAAAACAAAATGTTTTTCTCACATTCCACTCGTTCCCATGCTCTGCGTGGGAATGCAGACGTAAACTTCTTACTAACTCAGTGCCTATCTTCCAGCCCTGATATGCATTCCCACGGATGACCATGGGAACGAGATAGTCTTTAAAAGAATTACTTTGTGCTCTTTGAATCCTTTACGGTTTCAGTGCTTGTGATGCCTCGCGCAGCCTCAGAGCCTTGGAGTAATACTAAACGCAAAGAACCCGCCGAGGCGGGTTCTTTGTAGCCGGAAATTCCGGCGAAGGCATTGCTGTCAGGCAACCACTTCGATATCAGAAGTAGTAACGAGCCTGCAGAACAACTTTGTCGTCAACGTCGTTACCTTTAGTGTCAGTACTCTTTTCAAACTGGTAAGTACCGGACAGCTGCACAGGACCCTGAGTATAAACAACAGCCATTGGGAAGTGCTTGATCTTAGCCTTGCTTTCAACATTGCTGTCGTTCTTCAGCTGGTTGTAACCACCTTCAACCTTGAACATTTCGTTCAGCTGGTAGCTGGCATATACTTCGATACCTTCTGCCTTGTCAGCGTAGTCAGTTTCAGTATCTGAAACGTAAGTGCCAAGTACTTCACGATTCTTCAACTTAGCATAAGTTACCGCTGCGTAGACCTTGTCAGCTTCAAATTTGGCACCCACGATAGCAGACTTGGCTTTATAGTCAGCATTAGACTTAGTTGAGTCAACCTTAGCTTCGTTATAAGCCGCACCAATGCTCAGCCCCATTGGCAGATCGTAGCTTGCTGCAATTGCATAAGAGCCATCACGGGTATCTTTGAAAGTATCAGCACCTTCAGTAAAGGTTCTTACGTTTTTTTCGCCAACCTGGTACTGAGCAGAAACGTTCAGGCCCATGAAGCTGTGGTTATACTGCAGAGCGTCTTCTGCACGAGCAGTACCCAGAATATCGCCATCAGTGCCGTAGAAACCGGAAGCATCACCGCCAGCAGCAGCGAAAGAATCAGTCCATCCAGCAACAGTGCCGTAAGTAGACCACTGCTGACCGTAAGCAACAGAACCCAGCTGGTCATTCTTAGCACCAACATAGGCCAGACGCTGCCACATAAATTTCTCTTCAGTATCAGCAGTGTCAAAGCCCCACTCAGCCTTGGCAAAAACAGTAGTCGCTTCGGTCATCTTGTTTTCGAAAGCGAAGTTGATACGGCTGCTGTCACCTATGTGACCTTTTTCGTCACCTTTATCGGTGTAACGCAGATCCAGGTAACCGCCGATGGTAGCTTTGTTAGTACCATCGTCAACCAGAGTAACAGCCATAGCCTGGCCAGCAACCATAGAGGCAACAACAGCTGCGAGTAATTTCTTTTGCATGGAGTTCACTCCTGAAAATTGTGTGTGATGTGTGTGCTTTTTTTTTGTCGCCTTTCTTCTTATGCATGGTGAATGCTCGGGAGCCTGACAGACTCCTCACCCTCACCGATGCGGGCGACTTAATTTGGAGGCAATTATTCAAGAGTGTTTGCACTAAGGTCACATTACATAATCGAATCTGCTTATGATTTTTTTTGCTATTGCAAGAGCAAAAGTTAATCAGTATGTGATAACAAATAATCAGAAATTAGGACGAAGGCCTTGATTAATCAGGGAAGGGAATAAACCACAAAAAAGAACAGGATTTAAAATAGTCAAACAATAAGATAAGTAATTACCGAAACAAGCAATAAGATTCGATATTCGTTATTTATGAAAATTTACATTCCGTTGATGTATATCAACGCGGAAATAATCAAAGAAAAAGCTGAATCAGCGATTTCCCTAAGATCTGGGAATAACCAATACCATTCAGCTGATGAAACACTGACATCAAAGGCTTAATAACCAGCAGCTGGAAAAATACTTGCTTTTACTATTTGAAGACATGTCCTCGTTCCCATGCTTTGCATGGGAACGAGGAGTAGCGAGCGAAGGGAAAGCTGTATGAACCGCAGTGTTTAAAACGAGCAATCCAAACCCATCTGCCAGAACCCGATTTCCAAACGGGTTGCTTCCCGGAAGGTCTGGCAAAGAGAGTCCATTCGAGCAGCGTTGTAACGGAATTTCGCCAGATGATCCAGTCGTTCAATCTGCTTTCTGGCACCTTCCAGATAGTCTTCACCACCATAGGTCTCTATCCAGGCCCAATAGGGGTTACCTTCTTTCAAAGTATTTGGATCATTCTTCAACCGGTAACCAATTTCCGCATAGCCCACTGCACAGGGAGATAAAGCGGTGTAAAGATCCAGAATATCGCCAGCGATTCCCCGCTCCAGAACATAACGGGTGTAAGCCATATTGGCCCGGGCTTCCGGCAGGCTGACCACATCCTTTTCGGTCATGCCCCACTCCTGGCAATAGGCCAGATGCAGTGTCATCTCTCCCAGGATATTGCTGACCGACTCCGAGGCAGAGCGCATGTCTTCCAGATTTTCAGATTTGTAAACCGCTAATGAGTACGCTCTGGCAAAGTGAATCAGAAACAGGTAGTCCTGCTGAAGATAGTGGCGAAAAGAGGCCAGTGGTAATGAACCATCGGCAATTCCCTGAACAAATGGATGATGACAGTAGTGATGCCAGTCCTCCTGACAGGCCGCTTTCATCCGCCCATAAAGGGTGTTTTCATCGTTGAGGAAAAGCATATCTGTGCTCATGACAGGACTCCCGGGAATTATTATCGGCCCGCATCATAGCTCACAAAAACCTGTTTGCACATTCATCAAACTCTTGGCAAAAGAGGTTGATAAAAATTATCCATGGATAAGCGATGCATTTAATTTAACTAAATAAGCCCTGCTTCTTATTCACTATGAAACATCAAAAATTCCACAAAGTTCAGGTAATAATCAGCCGCTGAAATACATCCAGAAAGGTTATTTTTAAAACAATAAACATTAAAGTAAATCGATCAACATTCCTGTTGATAAAAATCAAAAAAACATTCCAACAACATTGAAACAATAAACACAGAGTCATAACAAATAACAACCAAACTTCTTTCTTGAGTATACCGCCATGAGCCTGAATCTGGATGGGCAGACCATTGTCCTGTTGATTGTTCTTGGGTATTTGCTGGTGTTAATTGGTATTGGTATTTATTCGACCCGAAAAATACAAAGTTCGGAGGACTTTCTGGTCGCGGGTCGGCGTCTTGGGCCATTTCTGATTGCTGGCACGCTGGCTGCAACGGAAATTGGTGGAGGCTCATCACTGGGTGTTGTTGAAAAAGCTTACGGTGACTGGGGGCTCTCATCACTCTGGTATGTGGCCACCATGGGCGTTACATTTACCATTATTGCCATTGTTGCGCCCATGCTGCGCAAAGCCATGGTGAAAACCATTCCTGAATTCTTCCGCCGACGATACGACCGGCATTCTGCGCTATTCACCTCCATCATCATGACCCTGCCCTTGATTGGTTTAACTGCCGTACAGTTCATTGCTTCCGGGGTTATTCTGTCCGTGATTATGGGTCTGGATTATCAGACTTCCGTCGCTGTAGTTGCGGTGGTCGTGATCATTTATTCCATTATGGGTGGGTTATGGTCGGTATCGCTGACGGATTTCTTCCAGATGCTGATGATCGTATTTGGCATGCTGGCGGTGCTCCCCTATTCCCTTGATATGGTCGGTGGCTGGAGCCTGGTGGTTGAAACACTTCCCGCCAAATCAATGTCCCTCACTGAGGGTATAGGCTGGCCCACTATTCTCAGCCTGATCTTTATTTACACTGCGTCGTTTATTTGTGGACAGGAAGTCACACAGCGACTGTATGCCGCCAAAAACGGTAAAACCGCCCTGCTGGGGAGTCTCTTTGCTGGTTTGCTTTTCTTCGCTTTCGCTCTGATACCTGCATCGCTGGGCGTCATTGCCAAAGCAATGGTGGAGCTGGGTATCCTTGACGCTACTGACATTCTTGAAAACGGTGCCCGTTATGTGCTGCCAACACTGGCTGTACAGGTAATGCCACCGGTTCTTGTCGGTGTTCTGTTTGCTGGTATCACCTCAGCCACCATGTCTTCTGCATCTTCAGACCTTCTTGGCGCAGGTTCCATTTTTGCCAACGATATCTACAAGATCTATCTGAACTCTAAAGCCAGTCAAAAGCAGCTGCTGAATGTTGCCCGCTTCACCATGCTGATCTTTGGTGTCTTTGCCCTGGTGATTGCAGTGATGAACACTTCTGCCATTATCTCCATACTGATGTTCTCATTCAGTCTGAGGGCCGGCGGGGTGCTGGTACCGTATCTGCTGGGTCATTTCTACAAGAAAGGCAGCAAGCAGGCCACCTGGGCTTCTCTGTTCCTGGGAACACTGGGCATACTGGCCGTACAGTACGACTGGATAAACTTCTTTGGACTGGACGGTATCTTCCTGGGGCTGTTGATAAGCTTTGTCAGTTATATGGTGATCAGCCATCTCTACCCCGGCAATGGCTTAACCATTGAAAATTGGGGGGAAGAAGCGGTGGAAGAAACCACAGAAGAAGAAAAAGCTATAAACCTGCAACCCAAGCACAGTTAATCATTATCGCAGTTAATTATTGGGCAGGATTTCCTGCCCAATGTTCAATCGACACCTCCAAAAATTACCCATAATATTAGCCACAATCCGCCCAAACCTTTTTGATTCGCTAAAATATTTTGCACCACACACAAGTACGATTTGCCCCGCAAGATTGTCGCTAATAGCAGCAGAATAAACCCAGAGGACCAGTTTTAGTCCAGGAGTGTCAACGACTATGTAACGTTTTCTACCACTGACTTTCTTGCCTCCGTCATAACCACAGAGCCCCCTTTTACTTAGGTTTTGACACTTTGAGAATCAATGCCGGCAGCCATCGGCTGGGCTAATTTACCAACACTTAGCCTCATTTTATCTCTCAACGAATCGTGTAATTTCTTCCATGTTCCATCGAGTCGCCAGTTTCAGAAATAGGTGTAAACGTTTCCCCAATGCGGGAAATCAGAAGGCAGCTGTCACCACTGATAGCCTGTTTTATCAACATAAATAATGGGTGATGTGTCAGAGCTGTTGATCTGATACACTCCTGTCTTTTTGAGTCATCTATGGCTGTAGTTCAAGTTGCCTGTATCCATTGTCAACAAACGTTCAATGTTGTTAAGAACGGGAAAGCTGAGACGGGTCACCAGCGGTATAGATGCAAGGACTGTAATAAGAGTTTCCAACTTGAGTATCGCTATAACGGCAATCTGCCTGGTACTCATGAGCAGATCA
>OODV01000197.1 GCA_900299555.1 uncultured Endozoicomonas sp. | reverse complement strand
CATAGATGACTCAAAAAGACAGGAGTGTATCAGATCAACAGCTCTGACACATCACCGGTTTTTTTAAGCGAGCCAATACAGTCGTTGGACTGATCCAAGGACACGGCCGATATCTCTGGCCCCAGAGCCATTCATGGTCACCTTTATGATCTGCTCATGAGTACCAGACAGATTGCCGTTATAGCGATACTCAAGTTGGAAGCTCTTATTACAGTCCTTGCATCTATACCGCTGGTGACCCATCTCAGCTTTCCCGTTCTTAACAACATTGAACGTTTGTTGACAATGGCTACAGGCAACTTGAACTACAGCCATAGATGACTCAAAAAGACAGGAATGTATCAGATCAACAGCTCTGACAAATAACCCATACCCGGCACCTACCTCGGCGAGTCATTTATACATGACAAATTTAAAGCATAGGAATTTCAAAGGGTATCCATCCGAATACATACTCTGAAATTCCTATGCATTAAACCCTAAAAGTATTTCAATCGGCTATGATTTAGCAGGATTATGGATATAGGCCATGGCCAATACCCTTGGATCTTTTTGATTATGTGTATCGATAATGCCAAAGAAGAAAGGTCTGTCAATAACCATTTTCGGCGGACGTGGAGGCATACAGGCTGCAGTAATGCATAGCATTGATGCAGCCGCCAGTTTAACTCCATTTTCATCTACATCAATGGCTGCTTTGTGTCGTTCACTTCTTTTAAGGTCAGGATAGGGATTTGAATCTTTCTCAAATTCATAATCAGCTTTAAATTTAGGTAATATTAGCTTGTAATCACTATTATAGTCAGATTGTTTTAGGCAGCTTGAAATAATACTTAAAAGTGATTCCTCTGTAGGTGTTTTCACACTCTGATCAGGTAATATGAATATCGTTTTTACATGTTGTTCCTTAACGGGTAAGGATGCAAGTTGAAGATTATTCTGAGCAATATAACCGATACGTTGGTCGTTCTTCATTGTTTTCATCCATTGGATATCGGGTCGTTCTTCCCCATCCCAGGTTGGCTTCTGCTCTTTACTCTCAAGAAGCTTAAACGGTTCCCCCCAGGTTATTTTTTTAAATAGCCAAGTTGTCAGTAGGTACAGAGTATCAGGGTCTTTTAATTTATCAGGTTTAATAAAATCTTTAATCATATTATCAGTATCATTTTCGATTATTTTATTAATCTGTAATACGGCAGCATCAATTAGAGAGTCAGTCATCAAATCTGAACATTTGGTGTATGGATAGCCGAGATCTGTTAATACCTCATCACATTTAGCTCTTTTAGAAAAAACATGCAGTCCTTTTATATCAATTTCACTGTCTTGACTGGTTACTGGTTTATTGTCAGTATTTTTCGATGGGTAACGTGTTATATATGGATCTATCTTTTCCCCGCAAGCGATAGCGCGCTTTATTAAAAACGGTGATACTACAATATTGCTATTACTAGGTTTTTTCTCAACTAACTGCGCATAAAAAACGTTAAGATCCCTTGCTAATTGAGTCTTATGTCCTACAAAATTTGCACCGCCTTCACCTGAAGAAGGTAAAGTAATCTTACTGGTTTGGGGGGGGGCTTTAGCTGATGTAGAGGAATTTATGCTGGGCAAGCTCATATTGATACCACCTTATATTTTGTTAAGGAATTGTCCTGCTGTCTTTCACCACACCGATTGATATTTTCCTGAAACCCGTTGTCAAAGGACTGATCAGATATTCAGGGATATTGTTTTGCCACCTTTTCAATACCAGTTCAAAAGCCTGAACCACCTTGGCTTAGTTGCTGCGATGTGCCGGGAACTGAAGATAGCCGAATATATTGATGCGCGCATAACCAATGACTCCGATGTACGTAATGTCACGATTGGACAGGCTGTGGTCGCAATGATCATCAATGGGCTGGGCTTTACAGGACATACGAAGCTATATTACATCAGGTATTTGAATTAGACCGACTGCTACCTGTGAAAACAGCTCCCCCAACAGGGAGTTCCTGCTTAATTAATCAAAGAAGATATGATTGGATAATATCACTAAAATTCATCTCTTTTGTGTGCTCTCTGCATCAAGTTTGTTTAACCAGGCCAGCTTTTCTTTTATTTTTATTTCCAGTCCACGGTCATTAGGCTGATAATAATTTCGAACGCCCATATCTTTAGGAAAATAGCATTCACCTGCCGCATAAGCATTGGGTTCATCGTGGGCATAGCGATAGCTTTCGCCATAACCCAGACTACCCATCAACTTGGTTGGAGCATTTCGAAGGTGGTTAGGGACTTCATAAGACGGGTTGCTTTTCACATCTGCCAACGCTGCTTTCCATGCTTTATATACCGCATTACTTTTCGGGGCACAGGCACAATAAACCGTTGCATGAGCTAGAGCCAGAAGCCCTTCAGGGGCTCCCAACCGTTCAAACGCTTGCCAGGCATTCATGGCAATCTCAAGCGCCCTTGGGTCCGCATTACCAATATCCTCACTGGCAATGGCCACCAACCGTCGTATGACATAAAGCGGATCTCCCCCTCCATCAACAATGCGTGCAGCCCAATAGAGAGCGGCATCAGGGTTGGAACCACGCACCGACTTATGAAAAGCAGAAATGGTGTCATAAAATGCGTCACCGCCTTTATCAAAACGCCGACCGGTATCAGCAAGAATGGCCTGAACCGTATCAGCAGAAATCACACCATCTTCGGCAAGGTCCGAGGCAACCTCCAGAGTGTTCAGTGCTTTTCGGCCATCGCCATCGGAATAACGAATCAGGATTTCCCTGGCCCCAGGGTCAAGTTTGATCCCCTTTCCACCCAGCCCCCTCTCCTCATTAGATACCGCCTGATCAATGACCTCACCAATGGCATCATTGCCAAGCGTTTTCAGAACATAAACTCTAGCCCTGGAGAGCAAAGCATTATTCAGTTCAAAAGATGGGTTTTCAGTGGTGGCACCAATAAAAATAACTGTGCCATCTTCAATATGGGGCAGGAAAGCATCCTGCTGGGATTTATTAAAGCGGTGAACCTCGTCAACAAACAGGACCGTTTTTCTCTGCTGAAAACGCTGTTCATCCTTTGCTCTTGCAACCGCTTCCCGTATGTCTTTAACGCCTGACAGTACTGCTGAAAGGGTTTCAAAATGAGCATCCGTTTTGGTGGCAATCAGCCTGGCAAGGGTTGTTTTACCAACGCCGGGAGGCCCCCAGAAAATCATAGAATGGAGCATACCCTGCTCCAATGCTTCTCTAAGCGGCTTGCCTCTGGCCAGTATATGCTCCTGCCCCAGATATTCATCGAGGGTTCGGGGACGCATTCTTGCCGCCAAAGGCTCGTAGCGGTTGGAAGCAGGAATATCAAAAAGGGAGGTCATACCCCACTCTCATCGATCACATCAAAACCCGCCTTCTCTAATTTTTTGACATCAGGCTCAAATAGATGGTTGGCTACCGGCTGATTTAACTCAACCCGGGTAAAATCAATGCGCCGTTTACCACCGAGAGAATCAACAATACTGATAGCAGAAATCTGATCTCTGGAGAAATGAAGTTCAAGCTTTTCAAACAGGTCTGACACTTTTCTGGGCCTAAGGGTGTAAACCACCTCAGGACCATAATTCATACGGGTCACACCGTACTCTTTCAGAAACACACTGGCATCACCACTGAGCAACTGCACCGCAGTAGGACCAGACTGATCATCCTGCTTTTTAATCACCACCTGTTTGAAATCCGGATCCAGCATCCAGAGCTTTCCACCTTTGGCAATAATTTCCTGATTAAACGGTGACGTAATATTCCAGCGGAACTGATTTGGCCGTTTAAGCTGCATACTTCCCTTCTCCACCTTGGGACGACCACTCTTATCGATGGTACTTTGGGAGAAACTGGCGCTGACAGTAATCATTGACTGCAGTGTTTTTGCCAGCTCATCTGCAGCTTTTGTATCGTGCTTAACATTGGCAGGCGTACTACTCTCAGACTTTGCGAGAGTGGATGCCTGCACTGACTTCTGCTCTACAGGCCAGGCCAGCAGACTGACAGAAAAAACCAATGGTAAAACAGCAAATAAGCGTGTCTTCTTTATCATGTAAATGAACTTATCCAAGGGTAAATGTTAGTGTTTGGGAGGTGGTGGAGCAATAACTTCACGGTTACCATTATTGAATGCGGGACTGACAACACCTGCCGCCTCCATAGCCTCAATCATTCTGGCAGCCCGGTTATAGCCAACTTTTAATTGTCTCTGAACCGAAGAGATAGAAGCCCTTCGAGACTCTGTAACAAATGCAACCGCCTCATCATAAAGAGGGTCCTGCTCACTGTTATCCAGCCCACCTGAGAAAGCACTGCCCTCTGAGCCTTCACTGATACCATTGAGAATCTCTTCAACGAAGTCAGGGGTTCCCCGTTGCTGCCAGTCGGCCACAACCCGGTGCACCTCATCATCGGCAACAAAGGCACCATGAATCCGGACAGGTACGCTGGTACCTGGTGGAAGATAGAGCATATCACCATGCCCCAGAAGCTGTTCTGCTCCTCCCTGATCGATAATGGTTCTTGAGTCGATCTTACTGGACACCTGAAAACTGATTCTTGTGGGAACGTTGGCCTTGATCAGGCCAGTAATAACATCGACAGAGGGGCGCTGAGTCGCCAGAATCAGGTGAATGCCTGCTGCGCGTGCCTTCTGGGCGATTCGGGCGATCAGTTCCTCAACCTTTTTCCCGACAATCATCATCATGTCGGCGAACTCATCGACCACCACTACTATGAAGGGCAGCGTATTTAACTCTGGAGCAACATCTTCAGCTGAGACTGGCTGATAGAATGGGTCTCTCAGTGGCTCACCCCTTTCTATACTTTCCTTAACCTTACGGTTATAGCCAGCGATATTACGAACCCCCATATGGGCCATCAGTTTATACCGTCGCTCCATCTCCGCAACACACCAACGCAAAGCATTGGCAGCTTCTTTCATGTCGGTTACAACCGGTGCCAGTAGATGCGGTATGCCATCGTATATCGAAAGTTCCAGCATTTTCGGGTCGATCATAATCAACCGTACGTCTTCCGGGCTTGATTTAAACAACATGGACAAAATCATCGCATTAATGCCCACTGACTTACCCGAGCCAGTCGTACCCGCTACCAGCAGGTGTGGCATTCTTGCCAGATCAACAATCACAGGCTGCCCGGAAATATCATGGCCCAGTGCAAGGCTGATCGGTGACTCAGCATTATCAAATGTTTTAGAAGCGATTATCTCACTGAAAAATACGGTTTCACGGTCATCATTAGGTATCTCGATACCCATGACCGACTTGCCGGGAATCACTTCCACCACCCGAACACTGACCACCGCCAGTGAGCGAGCGAGGTCACTGGCCAGATTGGTAATCTTGCTGGCTTTGGTGCCCGGGGCCGGTTGAATTTCAAACCGGGTAATCACAGGCCCCGGATGAACAGCAACCACTTCCACATCAACATTGAAGTCTTTCAGCTTCAGCTCCAGCAATCGGGACATTTCATCCAGAGATTCGGGGCTCAAGGCCTTGCCGGAATGACGTGCTTCATCAAGCAGGGAAACGGTTGGCAGGCTTCCTAGAGGCGTATTTTCCAACAGTGGTAATGTCTTTTCTTTTGGGGGGGGTGGAACGATAACCGGCGCTTTTGGCTTCTCGACGCTTTTTTCTACAAATTTTGGCGAAACAGGTGCAGTATCTCCTTCTTTCAGCTTTAATGTCGATTCTTGTTTTCGGACAGGGATGATGCTCTTCTTTGGCTCTCTAACCGCCCTGGCCTCGATTTTCTCTTTCAGGGACAGATAGAAAATAACAGCCCGCTCTTTGCAGAAGGCCGCAAAACGCAGACTCCAATAGCCAACACTGTCCATCAAACGGAACCAGGAAAGGTCGGTATAAAGCGTCATACCAAGCAGGAACGAAGCCATTAGTAATAATGTACTGCCTGTCACATTAAAGGCTGGCAGGAACTGTTGAATCAGCAGTTCCCCAATGATACCTCCACTGGATGAAGGAAACAGTTCACTGAGCGAATGATAATGCAGTGACGCCAGAGCAGCGCCTGAAGCAATGGCAAGAATAAAGCCCATGCTGCGAACCAGAAACAACCAGGAATTCCACTCGCTCAGTTCATGCCGGTAGCGGAAGACTTTGATCGCCTTTAAAACCAGGATAACAGGCACCATCCAGGCCAGAAATCCGAAAAGGGTTAACAGTAAGTCCGCAGACCAGGCACCAATTCTGCCAGCACTATTGACAATATTTTTTGCCGAACCAACGTAGGACCAGCCTGGATCCACCCTGTCATAACTGATAAGTGCCAGAGACAGGAAAGCCGCCAGTACCAGCCAGCCAAACATAATTCCTTCACGCACTCGTGATGAAAGGGTCTCTGTCACCGTTTCTCCTTGAGTTGAGCGCTTGCGTCGCCGAATAGAAACCGACTCTTCTGAAGGGCCACTTTCCGATTGACTGTTTTTCCTGCTAACCGACTCTACCATTCGGCTCCCTGAGATAACTGACTATAAATACAGTAGTTTAACGTGAGAAGATAACACGAGCCCAGAACTGCCGACAATCCTGACGCACATTCAACTTACCTGATCAATATCGGCCAATACCTCCAGGATGAACAGGTTTTGATAGCTCTCAATCGCTCAGCAGGGTATTTTAGAGCGCTATTGTTATTTTAAACAGTGCGCCACAGCTATCTCTACCCTTCACCCTGATAATACTGAGCCTTCAAACTTCTGCAGGTATTTTCATGGTTCGGGCTGAGCGACACTACAGTTCATGGCTTTTTAGACTTAACAGCCCAACACATGGCCAGTATGAATGCTTCGAAGATCACTTTTCACTTTTCCTCAAACAATAAGCCGTAGTCCGGATGTCTCTCTTGGGTTGCTACTGATCATTCTCATTAGCAGTATTGTTTTCTCGCCGTTGATTATTGGCTACCAGTCTCTTGCAGGCACACTCTTCTCTTGCCTTATGATTGCCAGCTTTGTATTAACCCTTGGCGCTCTTACTGAAAGCAGCCCAAGAATACGTCTATGGCTGCAAATAACGGGTATCACCATTGTTATACTCAGGGGATTTGCAGAGCTCCCTCTATCACCACAATGGCTTCCCTTCTTCACACTGATTGCCAGCATGTTGTTCCATCTGGGCATGATGCTCATGCTGATCAGACACTTGTTCAGCGTAAAACCTCAGGCTGAAAAGCTGCTGGCAGCCATTAACTTCTATTTATTGACCGGCATAACCTTCAGCTACCTCTACCTGATGGTAAATCTGGTTTCACCAGGTGCATTTGATCTGGCCAGCCAGAGCATTTCCAGCTGGCCAGACTACCTCTATTTCAGCTTTGTTACCCTGACTACCCTGGGTTATGGCGATATTCTCCCACTGAGTTCTCTGGCTCAGAGCCTTGTGACACTGGAAGCGGTTATTGGTGTGTTAAGCCCAACCGTTATGATTGCCCGTTTTGTAGGTAAGTAGTCAATAAAAGCAAGCCATTCATCACTGAAAGTCCATGACTTAAAGTCTCGTGAACTCTGATAATGACTGGTGATCATAATAGGTGTCGCTGGGGCTAAGCAACACATTAAAGTGCTCATCATCAATAAACTCTGTGGTGATTACACTTGGCCCACCTTCTAAAGCCACCTGCGCAAGCACCAGTTTCTTGCCATCAAACTGGCCTTGATAATAGGCGAGGCCATCCATATTGCTGCCAGACCATACACATTCATACCTTGAATAACCGGTATTATAGGTAAGGAATCCCTGCATTCAAATGGGTGGCATAACACCATCAATTTGATTAGCCGTATACAGCGCGATGATCCCCTTGCCATCATTGACCAGTGTCCCTGTCTGAACACCTGACACTATAATCTTTTCATGCTCTACCAGAGGTGTAGACTTAACATGGAACTCACCAGTAAACGCTTTTAGAATTTTCTGATACATCATCAGTCTCTCATCATTTCAGCAAGAAGGAGATAGCGATCATTGTCATGAAGCCCCTTAACGAGACGATCTGGAATGGCCTCAACACCATTCATAGCCCCTAAAAGCACGCCGGTTAAGGCAGCCCTGGCCATGTTATTACCACCACCATTAATAGCTGAAAGCACCCCCTGTTCAAATTGATCAGGAAAGCGATGCATAAGATAGTAGGCACAGGGAATAACATGAATCAGTTGGCAGTCCATACCGTAGACCTGACTAATGTATAGAGCAGGCTCAACCCTGACATTATCAGGTTGCCAGGCAACACGCCCATTTCCCGGGGTCAACAGGTTATCGTAGCGTTGAATCGCAGCCATTATTTCGGGGCTCTTCACCATGCCCGTCAAATAAGCAGGAAGATCATCCAATGGAATACTGTTTGCCATTGCCTGCACAACAAGCGAGAAAACAATCATATTCTGGCGAATAAACGATTCCCGGTAGAGTGTCTGAAGTAGTTTCCCAACCGTTTCAGCCAATTCAACAGGTTCATCAATCACCAGTGCCAGAACCGCTGCCAGCTGGGCACCTTCAGAAGTATCACAACCCGATGCCGCTGCAGGATCTCCCCAATGCAGCCCCATTCTCCGTGCCTTGATAAGATCGACCATCAGCTCATCGGTATAACGCCCTGAAAAGGATTCACCGGATAATGGTGCAAAAAAATCATCCAGACGCTCCAGAAAATCCGCCTGGTTAAAACCGTCACAACTGGCGAGAGATTCAATCAAAAGGACAACAACCTGACCTGACTGGGAAAGATCACCAGCCCTGACTCCCTGTTCATAACGGAAATGACTGATATTAGCAAAGCTATGACTACCATTGACGGCAGGATCCTGATAGTCATCAATCCATGAGCCATAGTCTTTTTCCAGTTGGTTTAGATCATAGTACCACTGGGTACCTACACCCAGGGCATCACCAATCAGCAAGCCAAGGGCGGCACCTTTTACTCTGTTGAGTTTATCAATGTCTGAAGGGTATTCTTTGGGAATCGATATTGATCTCATAAACCAGCCCCTCATATGCGTTGTATACTGGCCTCAGAAACATGATAAGTCTCGAAGCTGTTGTCTAATGAACATAGCTGAGTTTATCAAGATGAAAAATTAGAGGTGTAGAAAGGCCGCTCCAGAAAAATGAACATCTTGTTTCTGGTATACGAATATATACGACTGTTTAAATACAGTGGGCAGAGTATTGTTGCTTAAAGTCCACACTATTTATATGAGAATAAATTCATGGAATCTGTACACGGCCACAATGTGCTCAACCTGGTGAAGGAACAGGAAAGCGCACTGACCAGAGATGCACTTCTGGTAGCCATCTCTGAGCAGTTTGGTGATACCGCTCGCTACCACACCTGTTCAGCCAGAGACCTGACCGCTGAAGAATTGATCGACCAGTTTGTCGAAAAAGGAAAATTGGTAGAAGCGGAAGGCAGCATCCAGTACAAAGGCTGCAATTGCCACTGCCATTAAATATGACACCACTAAAAAAGCCCGCTAAGCGGGCTTTTTTAGTTTTTTGGAACTCAAACTGATAAGTGACCAAAACAAAAAACCGGCAGCAAGCACCGGTTTCAAAATTTTATTGTTGTCGCCTGTGTCATCTTCGTGGCCAATGAATTACCTCCCCCGCAATTCAAAGGCCTTTAACTGGAGAAATCCCCCTTGTTTTTCCTCCATCAGGCATAAGCCATATTACGTATTGTTTTTTCTGACACATTGATCCATATCAACATTACATCACCTTGACAAAAGTTAGCCGAATTCTACCCTAAGTATCATGGTGTTTCGTCAGCCCTTGGGGCATCGGCCACTTAACGAACCACTCACTGAAAAATCATAATAAAGAGAACAAGACATGCCGATATCAATTGAACTAGCGGTATAACTTGTAACCCTCGGAAGGAACCATGACAATCAGGAAGCTACCCATCATGATCCTGCTGGGATCCGGCTTGTTTACTTTATCAGTAATGAGCAGCTCCAGCGCCAAAACCTCTGTCTATACCATTGATGATGATCATCAAACCATTGCTGTCAAACAAAGCACCTTAGTAATGAAACCAAATGTGTTCAGATCAAATAAGGATCTGATTGAGCAGGCGCTCCAATATGGAATGCTCGCCGACGCTTATCAGAAAAGCGCCCAGGGTATGATTACTGAAGGCTATCGTTATCAGCTTCGACAACTGTACCTGGCATGGCTTCCGAAAGCACTTGAAACTCCGGGGCAGACCATTGAGCTGGCCAATGAATCGATCTTACGACAGTGGAATGATTTACTTAATCAGGCTGAGTACCCTGACAGCCAGAAAGAACAATGGATAGACATGCTTAATGGGCTGCTGACAGAATGGTCTGACAAGCATCAAAAACAGGCATTTTCACTAACAAGCCAGGAGACAATCCTCAGCAAATTTATTACCTAAATCCTGCAAAGGTTCTTCGATCCGAAGTTGCAATATCCTGTAAATGAAG
>OODV01000244.1 GCA_900299555.1 uncultured Endozoicomonas sp. | reverse complement strand
TGGTTTATACAACCTGTTCCGGGTCAGAAGAAAACTGTTAGCAGGCTGACCATAGGGTCAGTGCGTCTGAAGTTCAGGCTGCACTGGTAAAAGAGCCTGAAAAGCAGCCTATATTGTCATTTTTGATTTTTTTTTAACCACTGGAAAGCTTGAAATGGAAGTCTCGACACCTTTTTCAGAGGTTCCTTAAATCGATGCAGCCAGTCATGTACCGCATCATTGGTGACTTTAAGCAGTTTGGATGTCTCAGAAACAGAGTGTCCTTGTTGAATAAATGACAGCCCCAACAACCGGATGCATTCACGGTTATCATCTGCATGACGGGCAGCATGCTGAAAATCAACATCCTCAAAACCTTCGGGTAGCTGTGGTCGACGAGACATCTGTTCCAGATAAAACGCTTGATAATGATGTCTGAGCATAGCTGGCATCAGCTAAAGGATTTAGAAAAAGCGATTGGTATTACAACGGTACCTGTTGGTAGATAGATGACACGAATACCGTTGTCTTCTGCCATACTTCATGAGCTTTTCTTTTCACTGCACCAGGTAGTGATAATCAGGTCTTTCGGGGACAATTCCATTATTTTTGGCTCGATTGTTCTATTTCAGCTAGTTTACTCCTGCTGTCTGGTCTGGAGAAGCTTCGAAGCCTTTTAAGGGCAGTTGAGGTCAGTACTCTGTGGTTTGGTCATCGACGGACTCATAAGGGTTCAGGGGACTCAGAACTTCTACACCCAATATTGAGGCCTGTTATGTTCCATTTCCATATGGTGATCCATCAATTTCAGAATGTCCTGTTTAGTACACCCTGGATGAGTACAGCAAACTTTTAAATATTCTAAATAATTTCGAGTGCCCCGTTTGAACGGGAAAAGCATGTTTTCAGTGACCGCATCAAAACAACGGTAACACCTGTCTTTCAGGTCTTTGAGTAACTCAGGTGATTCGGATGAACATTGTCTGCAGATGACATGAGTTCATACAATAACCGTCTTTCCTTTATAATCGACAGCTCCACAGTTATTACAGTGCAGTTTATCCAGTCGTTTTAAAACGGACTTGGTGCCGGCAGTGGTATTATTGATTTGGAAGTTATGCCCTGCCTTGGATTTTATGGTTAAGAATGTTCCGGGCATTATTGAAATTCATCCTTTTCATGGTGAGGTCGGCCAAGTGTGCGGTAGCCCCACCGAAGCCGAATATTGGGTTATTGAGTGTTAAGGTGTTTCAGGATCAGGTCTATTTTCTCATGCAATGAGGTGACTTCTCCTTTTACTCCAGTGATCTCTTCTTTTACTCCAGTGACTTCTTCTTTCAGTGAGGTGACTTCTCCTTTTACTCCAGTGACTTCTTCTTTCAGTGAGGTGACTTCTCCTTTTACTCCAGTGATCTCTCCTTTTACTCCGGTGATTTCTTCTCTCAGTGACAGTATTTCTTCTTGTGTTTTGTTCTGCTTGTCATTGATCTCTTCTATACGAGCTAAAATACTCGCATTGATGCTTTTCTGCACCGCAATGTCTTCTTTTATCTCGATAATGCTGGTTCGAATACGTGTCTGCTGCTCATGAGTAACTCGTATGTAGTGAAGTTCTTCGAGCATGTCTTTACGCAGTTCTTCTCGCAACTCTTCTCGTAGTTCTTCTTTGATTTGCTGGGCATTTATCGTCATTTTGTTGTGGCCATGGCAGGTTTGGGGGGGAACCCCACCACATGAGAGTGGGGTTCTGTCAGTATAGAAACAGGTGGGATTTCATGTCGCGAAAGTTTTGTAAATATTTCACTTATCTAAGTGATCATGCAGTTAAGTCGCTTGAGGGTGTAGGCCAGGTGTCGGCCTTCGGTGATGGGTGATCGTGCTTTGAAGGTTTTTTCGTTGATGATGTGCTGGGTGCTGGGTGCTGGGTGCTGATGTCCTTGTTCAGTATGGATTGGGTGAAATAGATGTTTCTGTCGTATTCGAGGCAATACCAGTTCCCTTCGCTGGTTTCATGCAAATACATCAGGTGAGGTTGGCTCTTATGCATAACCATAATAACTTGAATTTTCATTAATAGAGCTTCAGTTGCGATTAAGTCAGTAGCGGAATTGTTGCGATAAAAATGAAATAGCAGATGAAAGAACTCATCTATACCACCAACTCGCCAGAATATGGCAGGTAGAGATTCATGAGCAGGCTTAACAAAGAAATTGCGGAGCTCAAGCGTTTCTTCGCGCAGGCAAGATATATTGGTGTCGCCGATGGAGCCAGGGAAAACTGGCGTTATCTTATACAGCATACCTCAGCCCGGATACTCGATTTTTATCATGCTTCAGACTATCTGGCTGGTACAGCAGAATCATTGTTTCCCGGGAAAAAGCTAAAAGAAAGCTATGACTGGAAGACAGACTCCGCAACCTGAAAAACAAACGAGGTGCCGCCAGAAAAATTCTGGAAGAAATAGAATCAGCAGAACTTCCGAAAAAGACCTCAGCATTGATAGAAAAACGTCATAAGGCAGTGACCTACTTTACCAATAATCACTATCTAATGAAGTATCAGCAGGCTCTGAAGTACAACTGGCCGACAGGTTCCGGAGTAACAGAAGCGGCGTGTAAGACATTGGTAAAACACCGGTTGTGCAGCTCGGGCATGAGATGGAAATCAGTATGCGCGGAGGTGCTTCTGGAGACAAGATCCTTGGTTCAGAGTAAAGGTCGTTGGGAGCAGTTGTGGTCAAACTTCATGTCAGGCAAGATGTCAGTTGACTTATGAGTCAGTTATCAATTTGAGAGAGCACCCTATTTTTTTTATGATGATTATAAATTTCAGGCCACAATACCTGTCTTATCATGCCATTAGAGGTCTGCTTATATGTCAGTAAAAAAAAGCAAGCCTATTTTTATAGCTCTGCTCTTAATAGCCCTATTGATATGTTTTTTAAATCAATTTGGTAAAATACCTGTCACCAAATCTCCTTTTGCAGGTAGCTTTTCTTCAGATTTTTATGACAATAGAGAAAAAGGCTATGACTGGGTACTATTCAATATAAAGGAAAGAGCCGACGACAATTTTGACATTCAGGTTCGTTCTCGAACGGACAATAAAAAAGCTACCTGCACATACGATGGTATAGGTCAGGCAAAGGGTTCTAAAAAACTATTGGCACCGCTGGACGACAAGGTCAATATGCTCATCACTCTTGAAAACGATGGAATCGATGTTTGGATGGATGGACATTTTGAAGATCGCTTCTTATTAATGCGATATTGCAGTGGAGGAGGATCTTTGGCAGGTAAGTATCATCGAATAATTGAAGATAATTAGTGACTGCTCGAGAAAAAACGGATAAATAATTGTGACTGAACGATGGTTTGATGCATCTTAAAAATGTTATTTCCGAGTACTTGTTTAGGGACTGTTGACGTTTCAAATATGTATTGAAATCAGTCTGCAAGCCCGCAGTATTGTGGTTACCATGTCCTCATACTGCGGGCCAGCAATGCCCCGATTGATGCTCACTGATGAATAAAGGTCGAAGCTGACGACTCTTTTCAGCCGGATAAAGATTTACAACAAGCCTGACCCGCGCTCTTATGTTGAGGAAATGCTTTTCGCATTCTGGTTGGATGCCCCTGGAGAGACCTTCCTGAAAAGTCTGGTTCATGGAATTCCATCTTCAGATCATCAGCTCTGACACATCACCTGTGAAGCTGGCTGTAGAATCCGTTCACTCAGTCACTGAAACAGCCAGATATCTCGGTACTAACGTAAATACCCTGCATACCAGGATTGGTAAGTTTCATCGTCCCAAGGCATCTGGTAAGGCTGAGAAGAATGATGAGCATGAGCAATATTATGGTTTTGGAGTATTCTTTGAGAGATATATTCCCAGCTACTGGGGGAGTATCTGTAACCAGAAAAGATGGCTTTATATCTTGTTCAGTTTATTATATGAGTGAATGATTATATGTATTTATCTATTACCTTATTTTTATTTTTTTAATGGTTTTTATTATTGCATATATGATTTTTTTAAGGGTATTTTGTCTTTTTTAAATCTTGCGCTCTCTACCCATTGCTGGTGTCTATCAATCTGATTACATTTCAACCCCTATCTCCGTCTTAAATTTATGATCAGCCTGAAAGAAAAAAGAAAATAATGGTTTGTGACGGATTTATGTTTTTGCCGGGCTGAAAGAGATGATGCCTTCATAGAATCAAGTCTTCTGCTTTTGCGAAATAGGGGGTTCCCCTTCTTTTTACCCTGACATCATGAAGATTTCGGGGGCGTATTTCATTTGTTTTTTCGGATGCACCGAGGTGTGTCTGACAGGCAGTTTTGTAACAACATGGCCTGAGTTTTTTGAGAGTGTGTAATGAAACAACAGGGATTTTTTCAGGTTTTGTTTGTCATTGTAGTGATGACGGCCTGTGGCCAGCTAACCAATACCATTTATGTGCCGACCATGTCACAAATGGCCGCAGAGTTTGGTGTAGCACCGGGTGCTATTCAGGCGGCGATTGCTCTCTATTTGATTCCATACGGTATTTCACAGTTCCTGTATGGCCCATTGTCAGATCGTTTTGGCCGTAAGCCTTTAATGTTGATCGGTCTGCTGATCTTTGTTGTCGGCTCTCTTATTGGCAGTTTTGCCAACAGCTTTGAGTGGTTACTGCTGGCCAGCTTTGTTCAGGGAATGGGAACCGGCGTTGGCGGTGTTATGGCTCGAACCGTGATGCGTGATCTTTACAGCGGGCTTCATCTGCAAAGGGCTAACAGCTATATCAGTATGGCGCTGATTTTTACACCGCTAATGGCGCCTATGCTGGGTGGGTTCCTGGGGACAGCTTTTGGCTGGCAGGCCAGTTTCTGGTTTCTGACGGGTTTTGGTGTACTGGTCTGGCTTCTGGTTCTGGGGCGTTTTGGTGAGACCCACAGTAATGCAGGTAAAAGGTCGATGGGTGCACTGGCCAGCTATCGCTATGTGCTGGGTAATGGTCAGTTCAATGGTTTCATGATATCACTGGTGGCAACCTTTGCGGGTATTGCGGTATTTGAAGCGGCCGCAGGCGTACTGTTCGGTGAGCTGATGGGGCTGGATCCAAGGGTGATCAGTGTTCTCTTCGTCATTCCGATTCCTGGTTATCTGGTTGGTTCATGGCTGGCAGGGCAAATGGCAAAAAAACGCAGCCTTGAAAGTATCATTGGCAGGGGCGTTGTCATGCTGGTTATCGGATCAGTCAGTATGTTGGTTGCAGGCTTAATGGGGTATCTGAACGCCTGGGTGATTTTGGTGCCGGCAACGATCTATTTTCTGGGGGCAGGGTTGTTGTTTCCTACAGCAACGACTGCAGCATTGGAACCCTTTCCAGAAAATGCCGGTGTGGCGGGTGCGGTTCTGGGCGGTATGCAGAACCTTGGGGGTGGGTTGGTGACGCTGGTGGCTGCGAGTATTCCCATGTCCAGTCAGGTGCCTGTGGCGGCTATTCTATGTGTCCTGACCCTGTTGGTGGTTATGACCGTACGTATTCTACTGGCACCTGCTGCTGGCCGTGCAACGATTTAGATTATATATATTGATAAAAAAGGCTGCACTCAATGCAGCCTTTTTTGTTTGCTTACTGAACAGCTCAGGGCTCTGATTTACAGAGCCTTGATGGCTTCCAGCTGTTCTTCCAGTTTGGTTTTTGCCATTTGAGCGTCAGCCAGCTTGGCCTTCTCTTTTTCAACCACATCTGCCGGAGCCTTGCTGATAAACTTCTCGTTATTCAGCTTGCCTTCGAAGATAGACACTTCTTTGGTCAATCGAGCAATTTCCTTATTGAGTCGAGCGGCTTCCTTGTCCTTGTCAATGAGTCCGGCCATGGGCACCAGAACTTCCATTGAGCCAACCAGTTGAGTGGTGGTCATGGGGGCTTTTTCGCCTGCAGCCAGAACCTGAATGGTTTCCAGCTTTGCCAGAGACTTGAGGAAGGTCAGGTTCTCGTTCAGACGAGCTTCATCAGCTGCGGAGGTGTTGCGCAGTAATACGGTCAGTGGCTTGCCCGGGCCAATATTCAGTTCGGCACGAATATTACGGATGCCGGTAATGAATGACTTTAACCACTCAATATCCTGCTCAGCTTTTTCATCGATCCGTGACGCGTCTGCAATCGGATAGCTCTGCAGCATCAGGGTATCACCTTCCACTCCAGCGCTGACCTTGATATTCTGCCAGATCTCTTCGGTGATATACGGCATGAATGGGTGAGCCAGTCGGGTAATGGTTTCCAGAACCTTCACCAGCGTACGACGGGTGCCCCGCTTGCGTTCTACCGGTGCGTTCTCATCCCACAGAACGGGCTTGGAAAGTTCCAGGTACCATGCGCAGTATTCGTTCCAGATAAACTCATAGAGATTCTGGGAGGCGTGATCCAACCGGAACTCTGACAGGTTCTTTGCAATCTGACTTTCCAGCCGTTGCAGACGGGAAACGATCCAGCGGTCTGCCAGTGTTAATTCAACGGGCTCATCGTTTGTGCCACAGTCTTGATCGTCTGTGTTCATTTTTACATAGTTGGCGGCGTTCCAGACCTTATTACAGAAGTTCCGGTAACCTTCCAGACGATTCATATCCCAGTTGATATCTCGACCAGTGGAGGCCAGAGAATACAGGGTGAAGCGCAGAGCATCGGTACCATGGGCAGCAATACCTTCCGGGAAAGTGTTACGGGTGCGTTTCTCGATTTTCGCAGCCAGCTGGGGCTGCATCATATTGCCGCAGCGTTTTTCTACCAGGGTTTCCAGATCAATGCCGTCGATCATATCCAGAGGATCAAGCACGTTACCCTTGGATTTGGACATTTTATCGCCATGTTCATCACGAATCAGGCCGGTGACATAAACGTGTTTGAACGGTACCTGAGGCTTGCCATCTTCATCTTTCATGAAGTGCATGGTCATCATGATCATCCGGGCAACCCAGAAGAAGATGATGTCAAAACCGGTCACCAGTACATCGGTTGGGTGGAAGGTTTGCAGGCGATCGGTCTGTTCTGGCCAGCCCAGGGTTCCGAAGGTCCACAGCGCTGAGGAGAACCAGGTGTCGAGAACATCGTCGTCCTGTCTCAATGCAACAGGGGAGGGGATGTTGTACTTTTCCCGAACCTCTGCTTCGGTACGGCCTACGTAGACGTTGCCTTTGTCATCGTACCAGGCTGGAATGCGGTGTCCCCACCAGAGCTGACGGGAAATACACCAGTCCTGGATATCGCGCATCCATGAGAAGTACATGTTCTCATACTGTTTGGGTACGAACTGAATACGGCCGTCTTCTACGGCTTCGATAGCTGGTTTGGCCAGAGGCGCAGCGCGGACAAACCACTGGTTGGTCAGCAACGGTTCAATAATGACGCCGGAACGGTCACCGTAAGGTACCATCAGCGTGTGGTCGTCAATTTTCGCGAGCAGGCCAAGGGAGTCCAGATCGGCAACAATCTGCTTACGGGCAGCAAAGCGCTCCATGCCACGGTAGGCTTCAGGAATCGTGGTGTTGATGGACTGATTCAAGGTGCCGTCGATATTGTAGGCTTCCCCCTGCTGACGGATATCGCCATTCAGGGTCATGACGTTGATCATGGGCAGGTTGCAACGCTTGCCGACTTCATTGTCATTAAAATCATGGGCTGGTGTGATTTTTACGCAGCCGGTGCCTTTTTCCATGTCAGCATGTTCATCGGCAACGATAGGGATGCGACGGTTAACCAGAGGCAGCATCACTTCTTTGCCAATCAGTGCTTTGTAGCGCTCATCTTCAGGGTTAACGGCAACGCCGGTATCACCCAGCATGGTTTCCGGACGAGTCGTGGCGACCACTATATAGTCTTTGCCATCAGCGGTCTTTTCACCATCGGCCAGAGGGTAGCGAAGGTGCCACATATGGCCTTTGACTTCCTTGTTCTCCACTTCCAGGTCGGAGATGGCGGTGTGCAGTTTCGGGTCCCAGTTAACCAGACGCTTGCCACGGTAGATCAGATCATCTTCAAACAGGCGGACAAAGACTTCCTGAACCGCTGCATAGAATCCTTTGTCCATGGTGAAGCGTTCTGTGTCCCAGTCTACAGAAGCACCCAGGCGACGGAGCTGGCGGGTGATAGTGCCACCGGACTCTTCTTTCCACTCCCAGATTTTATCGGTAAACGCTTCACGACCGTAATCGTGACGGGTTTTGCCTTCTTCCGCCAGAATCTTGCGCTCAACCACCATCTGGGTTGCGATACCCGCGTGATCAGTACCCACCTGCCATAAGGTGTTGCAGCCCTTCATCCGGTGATAGCGGGTCAGGGCGTCCATAATGGAATCCTGGAAAGCATGACCCATGTGCAGGCTGCCGGTAACATTGGGGGGGGGGATCATGATGGAGTAGGGCTGACTGTCGCTGGGCTTTTCAGATGCAGGCGCGAAATAGCCTTTCTCCTCCCAGTTTTGATATAGCGTGCGTTCGATGGCTTGAGGGTTGAACGTCTTTTCCATAACTGCTTTTCCAGTAAGGTATTCCAAAGCGTGTCCTGAAGAGCAGGGAGTCTCTGGGTTCGGATAAACCCGTGATTATACACTCTGGGGCTGATTCAGGAAGTCGAAAGTCGTTGTCATTCCTCTTTATCCGAAGAATTGAGCAAAACGAGATGCCGTGGAAAGGGTTGCGTCATTCTAAAGGGGTGATTAGTTTCTTGGGAAACTTTTTAATTGGCTCGGCACACAAATTAGTATTATTACTCAATATTCTACTGCAAATATTAACCACTGCTTTTTATTTAGTATTAATGAACGCTTAAATATGGATACCGGATCAAGTAATGCAATAGCATTTGTGCAGAATAGTGTTTTTAGCAATACTCCTCTCAGGAATACTCGTAATTCTACTTCACTGAAAGGTAGTCTATGTAATCCTGATGCTGACAAAGGGTTACAGGTTAGGCCTGAAAGGGAGGATAAATATTTGCATGAAATGAAGGTTGCCAGTCACCCTCCTGAAGTCAATGTTTCTGAGGTAGCATTAAATGATAATAATAACAGTGCTATTAAACTACGAGTAGATAATATAATTAAAAAAGCATGTGCAGAAATAACAACTACCGTTTGTTATAAAACAGCAGATCAGCTATTAGAAAGATTGAGCATCTTTCAAATGGGTGAAGAAAAATACGTTGAGGCAAATAGCCTGTGCGATATGCATAGAGCATTCAGTATTTTCAGGTCTGATAGCCAATTGTTTAAATGTACATTGGCTAACCAGTTTCCCTTGGAGGGGAGTCCCAAAATTTCAGCGCACCACTTTTTGGTTGTTAAGATTGGCCATAACTGGCGTCTTTGTCAGTCTATGGCAGATCGTTACACTTTAAGTGATTTTGTTGCAGGGCGGCACGACTTTATTTCTGATTTTATTTTATTATGCAATAAGATTCACGATCGCTGTAATGCACAAATAGGCGATAAGACTGGATTTAAAAGTCATGATTTAAAAAATACCGAGGAAGCTGAAGGAACAAGGGCGACGATTGATAAAATATTGGAACGTACTTTATGTGCTCAGGATGATATAGGGAAGATGAGTGATTTGAATGAATGGCTGGGTCATGCTTTTTTTGTCAAAACAGTGCTTCCTTTACTCGCAGGATGTCTGAAAAATTCAGAGGATGATAGTTTCATTAAATTATTTGGAGCGGATAGAAAATTTTTAAAGACTGAGAACAGAGGGGCACTGGAATTAAGAATAAAGTCTGTTCCAATTCTGGGCGAATGAACAGCGGGGAATAATTCCAATCGCTGCCCTTGCTTATTCCAGTTGCTAAATGGGGCTGCAGTAGTTACACAATACCCTTAACGAATTGCCGGGTCTTCAGCAGGCTTGTTATTGACCGGAAAATGCCGGCATGTTGTGAACTTCGGGTTCAATTCCAGCTTGTCGGTAGGCACGGAACTTATCTCGTGAAACCGCTTTCTGGTCTGGATTCTGAACGACTACTTCACAGACGCGGGAAAAGTCTTTGAAGAAGGTTGGAACCTCGGGGCTGAGGTTTATCAGGAGTCGGTTTTGCTCCAGAAGCGGTTTATCAAACCCCAGGGTAATGGGGGATTGTTTTGCCAGTAAGCCGCTTTCAGGAGCACAGTTCTGAGTATCTGAAACGATCCCGTGAGGCAAAAAACTGTCTTCCCGCCATGACCAGAGCAGTTGGTCCATGGATTTGCAGCTACTTTCATCAAAGGTGTGGATATGCATGGGCAGCCCACCGCGCCATGCTTTGTCGATCAGGCGACAGGCAAATTGCTCGGCACTCTGTCCCTGACTGTCTAATAGATAAAAAGTAACTCTGGTCATTCAGGAATCATAAACTCAATCGAAGTAAACAAACAGGCTTTGATCGAACTCAATCAAGGCCTGTTTCTGGACTCATTATTTATATTGCTAATCAGATTTTATTCAGCAGGTACTGAACCAGCATCGGAACCGGGCGACCGGTAGCGCCTTTCTCTTTTCCAGACTTCCAGGCTGTTCCGGCAATATCGAGGTGTGCCCATGGGTAGGCTTCTGCAAATTTCGCCAGGAAGCAGGCTGCTGTGATGGTGCCTGCTGCCGGGCCACCAATATTGGCCATATCTGCAAAATTGCTATCCAGCTGCTGAGTGTACTCTTCACCCATCGGTAGTTGCCATGCTTTATCCATGGCTTCATTGGAGGCTTTCAGAAGATCGTCAGCCAGTGGTTCATTATTACTGAGCAGACCCGTTGTGTGGTGACCCAGGGCAACGATGCAGGCTCCGGTGAGTGTAGCAATATCGATGACTGCTTCAGGCTTGTAACGTTCGGCGTAAGTCAAAGCGTCACATAGAACCAGGCGGCCCTCGGCATCCGTATTCAGAATCTCAATGGTTTTACCGGACATGGACGTGACTATATCGCCTGGGCGTGATGCCTTGCCGCTGGGCATATTTTCTGCCGCAGCCACCATACCAATAACGTTGAGTGGAAGATCCAGCTCGACAATGGTATTCATGACACCGAAGACACTGGCAGCACCACACATATCAAACTTCATTTCATCCATGGCTGCGCCGGGCTTCAGGGAAATACCACCCGTATCGAAGGTAATACCTTTACCCAGAAGTACCAGAGGTTTGGCACCACGTTTGCCATTTTTGAACTCCATGCAGATCAGGCGGGCTTCCTGCTCAGAGCCGGCACTGACGGATAGCAGTGAACTCATGCCAAGATCAGCCATCTGCTTTTCATTCAGAATCTTGGTGGTTAGCTTTGCATGCTTTTTAGCGAGTGCTCTGGCTTCATCTGCAAGATAAGTCGGGTGACAGATATTGCCTGGCAGGTTGCCCAGCGTTCTGGCCACATTCCGACCATTGCCAATAGCCTGCCCCTGGGCCAGACCTGCTTTTACTTCATCCGCATTTTTCCGATCAGCCAGTAGAACGACTTTCTTCAGGCTTGGGCCCTTACTGGTGTCGTTTTTAAACTGGGTAAATTGATAAAATGCATATTCAATGGCTTCTACCAGCTGTCGGGTGATCCACTGAAGTGACCTGCCCTCTACAGACAAGTCTTCCAGGGCAATAGTGGTTTCTTTTGATTTCCCGGCCTTGAGCTGACTGGCAAGGTTTCCTGTCAGTTTTTTGAACTCGGCTTCTTTCAGGGGCTTATCATTATCGCCCATGGCCAGCAGTAACAGGCGTTCAAATGGTGCGTGGTGGGTATGCAGCAGCATTAATGAGTGGCCGGGTTTGAAATCCAGGTCACCCCGTTTCAATACCCCACTCAGATACCCTTCGGTCAATGAGTCTATGGCAGTAGCGGAAGCAGGCAGGTTTTTTTTGTGGACACCAATAACAAGACAGGCTGTTTTCTGTTTTTCAGCGGCGCCGCTCTTAAGAACAAATTCCATAGTCTCTCCAAGGGGACAAGTTATCCGATTTCATGGATAATAATATGATTGAGCCAATTCAACCAGACGCTCGGATATAAGTAACCATTCAATTGTATCTGTATTCTGCGAACCTGGCCTGCCGGATAGCTGCAGAATACTCTGAGTTATTGCGGCCCTTGACGTGTAATTGTCCCGATTTAATTATTGTGAATTTCACTCAGGCATGCCTTTAATCATATTTCGTTACCTGTCCCGACAGATGCTGCAGGTCATGCTCGCTGTCACATCGGTGGTTCTTCTCATTATTATGAGTGGCCGATTTGTGAACTATCTGGCCCAGGCGGCGACGGGCACTCTGAAAGCGGATTTTCTCTTTGCCATCATGGGTTACCGGATTCCGGAGTTTCTGGTGATGATTCTGCCTCTGGGCTTGTTTCTGGGTATTATTCTGGCCTATGGGCGGCTGTACGTTGATAACGAGATGACAGTACTCAGTGCCTGTGGCTTAAACCGCAACCAGCTATTGGCCATGACCATGGTGCCTGCCATCGGTGTTATGTTGCTGGTGGGGTTCTTAAGTCTTGTGGTTGCGCCTCTTGGAATCCAGAAAGTTGAAAGGATTTTTGCCGAGCAGAACTCGCTTACTGAGTTCGATACATTGGTTTCAGGTCGCTTTCAGAAGTTTGGCTGGCAGCGGGTGACCTATGCAGAAGAGTTGACCGATGATCACCAACAGATGAATAAGGTGTTTATTGCCAACCGAAATGTGAATAGCAGCAACATGGGGTCCATGACACTGCTTATGGCAGAAACTGCTAGGATTGAGGCTAATGCTGGAGAGGATGGGCAGCGATATCTGATATTGGACAATGGCTATCGTTATGACTTGACTCCCGGTGCTTTGCCTCTTCGAGAAATTGAGTTTGAGAATTATGGTCTTCGTATGGAAGAGCGTAATTCCAGAAAAGAAATCAGCAAAGAGCAGGCTCTGCCAACAGAGAAACTCCTTACTTCTGATAAATTGGGGTATCGTGCCGAGCTCCAGTGGCGTATCTCCCTGCCATTATTAATACCGATTGTTGTTTTGCTCGCCCTGCCACTTTCTCAGGTCAATCCAAGACAGGGACGCTATGTAAAACTGCTTCCGGGTATTTTGCTCTATCTGCTTTATCTCGCCCTGCTTATGAGCGGTCGTGGAGCGATTGAAGATGGCCGTTTGCCACCTGACATTGGCTTATGGCCAATTCACGGCCTGTTCCTGTTGATTGCTTTAATGATGTATTTGTTTGAGCCGGGCAAACTCTGGCTGTCGCGCCGGAGGGCTGGTAATGCGTAAACTGGATCGCTATATATCCTGGAACGTCCTGGGGGCAACGGTTATTGTCTTGCTGATCCTGGTGTTTCTGGAGGCACTGTTTTCGTTTCTTGGGCAGTTAGATGATGTCAGAGGTAATTATCAGTCACTGGATGCGTTGATTTATACCTTACTGATGATTCCCAAAAAACTGTATGAGCTGATACCGGTCTCTGCGCTGGTGGGCTGCCTTGTAGGACTGGGCTCCATGGCTTCCAACAGTGAGCTGGTGGTCATGAGAGCGGCCGGTGTTTCGCTTTGGCGTATAATGGGCTCCGTGATGAAGCCGGCCCTGGTCATGATTCTTGCCGGGTTATTGCTTGGTGAATATCTGGCACCCATGACGGAGCAAGTTGCAGAAACCAGAAAGGCGATTGCCCGTTCCGCTGATGGCACATACACAGGAGAAGGCTTCTGGCACCGGGAAGGCAGTGAGTTTATGTACTTCAATGCTGTAGAGCCCAACGGTGTGCTCTATGGTGTCAGTCGCTATGTCTTTGATGATGATATGACGCTTCAGGAGAGCTCGTTTGCAAAGCGGGGTATTTACCAGGGCGACCACTGGTTACTGGAAAATGTGACCACGATCCGGCGGGAAAATGATAAGTTTATAACTGAGGAAAACCTTCTTGAGCCTTGGGATACCAGCTTGACAACAACGCTGTTAAAAGTCGTGGTGGTTAAGCCAGAGGCTTTGCCAATCTCGGGGCTTCTTACCTATACACAGTATCTGGCAGCACAGGGACTGGATGCCGGAGAGTATGATCTGGCTCTATGGACAAAATTACTTCAGCCTTTATCCATACTGTCGCTGGTTATTGTGGGGATTTCTTTCGTGTTTGGCCCCTTGCGTTCGGTCAGTATGGGGCTTCGAATTTTTTCCGGTGTGATCACTGGGATTGTATTTATGATCGTTCAGAATCTGATGGGGCCATCCAGCCTGGTGTTTGGGTTTCCGCCGATGCTTTCTGTTTTAATCCCTATCCTGGTATGTCTGCTGGCCGGTGCTGTTTTATTAAGGCGAGCAGCCTAATTTTGATATGTTTATGATCAGGTAATAAAAGGTGACGACACCAGATGTAAATATTTACTGGCAGGTGTCGTCTCTGAATCACATGTCTTTGTACTGGGACTTGAACTGGCTTTTTACTGGGCGTTGTGGAACTCGTGTCACTGGGCAGTATAGTCTGCACTCTTCAAGTTGGTTTAAGCGATCAAAGGGGGCAGATTGGCCAGTGATGCGACGGAAGACGTCCATCAGCTGAGATAAAAAATATTCAAATCGTTGGGTGTTCATACTAAAGTCTCCTTTTTTATACTGCCTGCTGAAAACCTGTTTGCAATGAATAGCCCAATAAATACTGCTCGATATATAGGTGTGCGTGGATCGCTACTACTCCATTCTAATGCTGTATAGGTAAAAATACTAATAAATATTCCGGTATTTTCTTATTTGGTTTTGGGTTTTCTTGTTGATGATGGGGGGAGGTCGCTATCGGTTTTTCTACATCAGAGCCTACTACAAAACGTCAATAGACCCTGGGGTACAGTGATTTAATAGTTGGGATAGTCAGTTTTTCTTTGCAGTTTTTTCCAGAAGAATGACTCTGGATGATGATGCCAGATCCTGCCAGCTTCGCTTTTTCTGATCAACGAGAGCCCAGAGAAGTCCTGCTCCAGCAAGAGATAATGAGGGAATAGCCACTAAAAAGCGGATAATGCTTTGCAACGGAGTGATCAAATGATTTTCCCTGTCCACAATTTTGATTCGCCACGCCTGCATGCCAAGTGTCTGCCCGGACCGGGTCCAGAAAAAGCCAAAAAAACCATATATAATGACCAGTAATGTTGTGTAGAAAAAAGGTCCCCCGAGGTTATAGCCTTGCTCTGTCATCGCTTTCAGTTGCTCCTCACCAAAAACCTGGATTTGGATGAAGAGATTGAGAAACCCTGCCATAAATAAAAGAGCCAGAATTAACAGAGAATCGTACAGCATAGCCGCAGCTCTTCTCCATATGGGAGCTGGATTGAGATTAGAGGCTTTCATCGATCTCTTGCCTTGTTATTTACTCTGGCAAGATAGTCTAACAGTATTTTTTTTTTACGCCCATATCTGCCGGTATTGACGCTCACTTATACCGAAAGGTTGTACTGGTATCTTGAAGTTCTGACGAAGCAAGTGATGGTGATCGTTAGTACATACAGCCTTTGTTTTTATGGCCTTGATGCTTTTTACTCAATTCGTCAGCAATTCCCACTGAAGTGATTCGAGATAACAGCACCAAGGCTTCCAGCCAGTT
>OODV01000271.1 GCA_900299555.1 uncultured Endozoicomonas sp. | reverse complement strand
GCACGGTTCTTTTTCTGGCTGTGCTGTCGGTGGATGCGACAGGCAGGCGCGTTCTCTGAACAACGCTCAAGGATCAGGTCATCGAGAATAACGGGAACCGGTTCCTCTTCAGGTGCTTTGGAACTGACTAACAGTGTCAGTTGATGAGCAAGATTTCGCCAACGCCAGCACCCGAAGGCAACCCAATGATGATAGCTGCTCCAGACTTTATCGTACTGGATGGCAAGCAGAGCCTGAGTCAGGAACCCCTCACCGGAGAGCATGCTACCAATGAGCAATTCGCAAAACACTGGTGCAGCTTTCGCAGAAACAGCTCTGGTAAGGAAAGTAATATAGAACGAAAGTTCTTTTAATATTTTTGTTTGTTCTAAAGAGTACATCACAACCGCCTGGATTTATTATGTGTGACGGTTGGTTTAACTCATATAAAAATTAAATCGAATGTACCAGTGAAGCTCTAAAGCTGAGTACAGAAGGAGTGGGCCAGAAATTATCATGTTCACCACAATGGCACAGCCACAGAGAAGCACTTTTCTTTGTATCTCTGTGCCTTTGTGATGAACATCCAAGTAATTTTTAATGCGGAAGTCGGCAGTTCAGAGGTTTACTTTTTCCACAGTAAAATGCCCATCATCCAGTGGCAGTTTGGTTTCTGTTTTTTGTTTGAAGTTAACTAGGTCAAGATCCAACTCTTTGATACGACTGTCGTTCATGGTGGTGAAATACAGCACCTTTTTTTGCTGGTCGATAACAGACGTCCACTGGGTAGCGCTGGGCAGGTTCGGTATATGTTGCCTGTGATGTGGACCAAACTCTGATCCTAACGGTATGTCGAAATTGTTGAGAATATGAAATGCCTGAGAAACGGCGTCTTTACTTGTTTTCATGGGTGGGGCGGTGTGCAGGTAAAAGGATGCCCGGACAAACCGCGATGGTGGGCTGATGTCGCCGGGCAATCCTGCAAAAGCGCTGCCGACACCAAACGAGTTCGCCAGATATTGGCCAATTTTTTTCGGTGCTGCGCTGCCGGCGTCCAGATGAATGTAGTTATTCAGGTTGGTGACCTGCCAGGGGAAATCTGGTGAATTAGTCAGTACCCCCACGTCATTGTCGTAAATCTGGACCTGCCCATGGTTGATGATCTCAATCACAATACTGGCCCCGGTGTTATCGGTTACACGCCAATGGGCAGTCGGTGATGGATTACCTTTGGCATCAATAAACACATGAACAATTTTAATGTTGGCCATGGCCGACTTTACGTCTTTAACCGTTTTGAACTGGCTCAGCATCCAGCGGACAAAATCCATATCGGTAATATTGTTTCTGGTTTTCTTCGGGTCGAACTTTGCCAGTGAACCATAGCCTTTGAAATAAAATAACCCGGCAGTAAGACCTTCCTCGTTAACCCCTTCCGCAATAAACCGGTCATCACTGACCGAGATGCCCGCAAACCCGTATTTGCTTTTCCAGCTCAGCCCGTTTTTTCCGTTGGGGAGGGTTGATGTGTACTCGTAATCACGGGGGGCAAGAATCAGCTTGCTGTTCAGGTTGCTCTCGCCCCATTCAATGGTTCTGGCGTGAATATTGGCATTTGACTCGGTGGTGATAGTGATGCCGGTACAGGCATACACAGTTCGGTAAGAAGGAATGGTTAGCAGTAGAGCCAGCAGCAGATGGCCTGATAAGAATCTCACTAGCATTGAAGGTTACCTCGTTTCACGATTCCTGAATCTATAGATTTGGAACGGATTTGCTACGAATAATTATCAGCCGGATATGGAACTCTGCCAGTTTTCTATTAGAGCAGTTGCTTTACTGATGGACGCCGTTTAACGATCATTCAGGTCTTCATAAGAACATCGCCGGGCTCGGCAATGCAGAAAGTATAAGACTACATCATTATTGGTGGCGGTATTGTCGGTATCTCGACGATCTGGCAGCTTCACAGCGCACCCAGGGTAAGTCCATTCTGGCGCTGCATCAGATGGTGCATAACAGTGGGGTGATCCATGCCGGTGTCTACTATGCACCGGGCAGCGTTCGTTCATAAGACAATCCTGAATACCATCAATCCCACAAACTATTGGCCGATGACTTTCTTGAACAGATAATTAAGGGTCATTCAATGAACGAGATAATAACAACACTCCAGGCAATCCCCCCTGAAAGCTGGCGTATCCTGTTTTTCTGTGCCCTGGCGTTTGCCTTATTTATGTCACTGATACCAGGCAAGTGGGACCCAACCCGTTTTATCAATGACAAGGTGAAACATGTGCTCACCTTTATGGTGCTGTTTCTGCTGGTAGATCTGGCCTTTCCAATGGCAGAACTTCCCTGGTGGAAGCCTGCAGGACTGATGGCATTTGGGGTGTTTATCGAAGTCTGTCAGCAGATGACCCGCAACCGACGTTTCAGTATCGGCGATATTGTGGCCAATGGGGTTGGGATCGGGCTGTATCTATTGATCATTGTTTCTATTGGCTCATTGAGTGCCTCTGAAGGCAACTGCCAGCCTTGGCCTGAATGCATGAGATTGTTGTTTAATCTCTAATCGTAGCTTCTTTAACCACAAAGACAAAGAGGAAACGCTTTTCTTCGCGCTTTTGTGGTTATGCCTTTTTTTCGGGTTAACTACTTATCCCATTCACAGATTCGCTTCTGTGAGCATAGGTTGCCGACACAGGTCTGGTAACCGCAGACATGACTGCCTTCCGGGCACTGATCCCAGGTAGTGAACGCGGAGCATTGGAAGGCACCACAGCCATCACCATTACACCGGTGGCAATCGGGAGAAAATGTTTTGCCAGTGCATTCCTTCCATCCAGCAAGAGCCACGTCAAAGAAAGGTGAAGCATAAATAGCACCGACAAACGTGCCACAGGATTTATGTCCGCTAGCGGAAACGGTTTCATAACCAAATTCAAAACCCTTGCCGGAAGTGGACTGGGCGCAAATGGCTGGCGGGTGTTCCGGGTTATGTTCACTGCACCTTAAAACATAATAGTGGCCTTTATCGCTCTTCTCGATGTGCGCCAGTGAGGTCAGCCAGCTGGCCAGTTGTTCATAGGTGGCGTTGAGCCATTGGAAATCACTGGTGACGTAGGGACCCATCACCACGTCGTTAATAAACTGAGTGAACTCACAGACGAAAGTACCGGGCTCGCTACCGGGGGTGACCTTACCAATGATATCACCCATATCGGACCCGGAGCCGGAAGGCAGGACACACAGCAGGACATTGGGTCGGGCTGCGTTAACGATGCTTGTCGTTAGTTCGGAAGCATCTTTTATATGGTTAGGCAGGGAATCGGCGTGAAGGTTAAAAGTGATTGCAGACAATAAAAGAAGTGTGGAACAAACCTTATGCATGAGGGACATCATAAGTAACCCTTGTTTTCATTGTTCAGGGACAATGGGTATAGGCAAGGAGTAAACAAACGTCAAACACCTTCTTACAAAGCCTTTACTGAATTGCTTTTAAACGACGAGCCGATATTGCGAGGCACTATAAGTTCCTTCTTAGGGAGGGTATTAACTATGTATCACTGCTGCCCGGTTAGAAATCGGGAAGAAGCTTAAAGAGCCTGCCCCTGCTGCTTTACATTAGAACAGCCATTGTCCAGACAGCTTTTCTGGACAGGCAAAGGGCTGGAGTGAAGCATCATAACAGCGTTTTTCACCAGTTGCTTAGGGCTTTCTGGAGCTTCAGAATGTTTAACCGGACAGTAGTGATCTTGAATAAAAGCCTGTCTGTTTTACTGCTTTCTATTGGCAGTAGCACGGCTACCGCTCGTGGTGCTTACTGTGCAGGAAAGCAGGATAAGTTCCGGGAGTTCTATAATCTGGCCTATGAAAAGCCGGTTACCAAAACACTTAAGCTGGATCAACAGGCATTTACCGCCTGCGTGACCCCAGATGATTCGGTACAGTTTGTTCTGGATTCCAATCAACTGGCCCGGGATCTTGGTGTAACCGGTACTCCAACCTTCTTTGTGGATGGTTAGAGACTGCAACCCATGACCCGGCAGTTGACCTGAAAGCTCAAATTGAAGCACGTTTGAAGAGAAGTAAGTCGCAATAAAGGCAGGCTGAAACAGCCTGCCTTTCGGGAGTATCAGTCATTCCTGAGTAATGATTAACTCATCCAGCGCTGAATACCCAGTGCGGTCATCACCAGCTCTACTGAAAGCGCGGCCAGAATCATACCCATCACCCGAATAATAATGGCTGAACCGTTGTGGCCAATGACACGGAAAATCCGGTCAGCAAATAGCATCAGTCCACAGGTAACCAGCAGTACGGCAGTCATGGCGCCAGCTGTCATGGCTTGCTGAGAAAAAGTTTTTACATGATTATCGGTGAGAACAATCACCGCCATAATGGCGCCGGGGCTTGCTATAGAAGGGACTGCCAGTGGAAAAACAGCCAGTTGGTGACCAGGCTCCCGAGAGCCGGAACCTTCCTCAGGGTCAGAAAAAATCATCTGCAGGCCAAACAGGAAAAGAATGATTCCTCCAGCCAGCTGCAGTGAGATCAGCTGGATATTCATAGCCTTGAGAATGATCTGTCCAAGAACCAGAGCGGAAAGCAGGATAACAAAAGCGTAAGTCGTGGCCTTCAGGGCTACCCGACGCCTCTGTGATTTGGTTAATCGGGCTGTCAATCCCGTGAAGAGTGCCAATGTTCCTACTGGATCAATAGTAGACCAGAGCATAATAAAATCTTTGAAAAAGAGATCCATAGTTACCTGCCCATTTTGGTTATGGGTATGAGGCTCCATTGACATAAAATGACCAGAGTCTGGGAATCTTATGTCAATGGAGCCATTGGACATATTGGATGAAACCAGGGGATTGACTGCTTAAATAACAAACTGCAAAAAAGCTGTAAAAAATCCTGACGACACCTGTTCTTTATTGCGTAACTGTTGCTTAGATAAAGTGCAAACTAAGAAAAAGCTATGCCTGTTTAAATAGAATCCTTCACCTCTTATTAAATAAGACAAATGTCTATTGTCCAGCCATTTCACGAAGGTAAACAAAAAATTACCAGTACGTATGTTTTAGCTGACACTATCTCTATATAATTTGTTCTTCTTTTTTTATTCGAAAAAATAATATAGCAGAGATTCGAGTGACTTCTGAAGTCTTTGCTGGATGTACTTTCATGGAATTGTCACTTCTGCAGATGATTGCTGCAATGGGGGTTGTTGGTCTGGGGGCTATTGTCCAGGGAACCATCGGCTTTGGTATGGCAGTAGTTGCTGCACCCTTTCTCTATCAAATTGATCCCGCCCTGGTTCCGGGACCGCTGATTTTTTCCGGTATGGCTATCGGTGCACTTTCCGCCAGACGTTATGCCAGTGAAATCGACGTTTCAGTTCTTGGGTATGCCCTGCTGGGCCGGGTACCCGGCTCCATGATTGGGGTATTAATTCTCACGCTGGTCAGTATCCAACACTTAAGTCTTGTGTTGGGAGGGGCTGTATTGCTGGCGGTTGTCGGTAGCCTTTTTCCCTATCAATTGAAAACGACACCATTTACTCTGTTCAGTGCTGGTTTATGTTCTGGGATGATGGGGACTGCGGCATCAATTGGTGGCCCTCCTATGGCTCTGTTGTTGCAGAATGAAAGTGGCAACCGGATCAGGGCAAACCTGGCCGTATTTTTTGTGGTTGGCAGTTTTATTTCACTGGTTATGCTGGGTATTAATGATCTTTTATCAAAAGAGCAGCTTATCTATGGTCTGTGTCTTTTTCCGGCGGTGTTAACGGGGCACTGGATGGCCAGCAAAGTCGCTGAGAAGGTTGAAAAGGAAAGGATTCGTCAGATAATGCTTGTTCTCTGCACTATTTCAGGAATAACCGCTATTCTTTCTGCCGTTTGATGGTACTTGGCGGGAGTTGACAGAAATCACTATTTTGGATAGCTTGTACACTCATGCGCTGATTTGACCTTGGCTTGCGGGCGCATTACAAATTCCGCTAAAAGAAGGGTTTCAATAAAGAATTCCTTATGAAACCACTCTGTTAGCAGCAGGGTGGTTTTTCTATGTACATGGATGTACGGTATCGCGGAAACGCAGGAGCGGTTTCCGGGGTATGATTTCCCCCTCCCTGAACTGGAACTATCTGACAAATACTCTATCTGTTTTAACAGATGTTTAGAAATTGCTACTCATCATCCAGCGCAGTTGTAGGCAGGAGCTGTAATGATTGAATTGAAAAACCTGACCAAGGTGTTTGCGCCTGGCGGCACTGAGGTCAAGGCCATTGATGGAGTGGACCTCAGTGTGCCGGAAGGTACGATTTATGGTGTTATTGGTTCCAGTGGTGCTGGTAAAAGTACGCTGATCCGTTGTGTCAATCTACTGGAAAAACCATCCTCCGGTGAGGTATTGGTAGACGGTCAGGATTTGACCCGGCTTTCTGAAAAAGAGTTGCGATTGGCTCGCCATAACATTGGTATGATTTTTCAGCATTTTAACCTGCTTTCCAGCCGAACCGTTTATGACAATATCGCTTTGCCTCTGGAGTTGGCAGGTGCCAGTAAACAGGCGATTGAACAGGCGGTTTTGCCCCTGCTGGAGCTGACAGGTTTGGGCGATAAAAGGCACAGCTACCCAGCCCAGCTTTCAGGTGGACAGAAGCAGCGGGTTGCTATCGCCAGGGCTCTGGCCAGTAAACCGAAAGTTCTCCTGTGTGATGAAGCCACTTCAGCTTTGGATCCTCAAACTACACGATCTATTCTTTCGTTGCTGAAAGACATTAACCGGCAGTTGAAAATTACGGTTCTGATTATTACCCATGAAATGGATGTGGTGAAAACCATCTGTGACCGTGTGGCAATTATGAGTTTTGGGAAGATTATTGAAGAGAATGAAGTTGAGCAGTTCTTTCTTAATCCTCAAACCGATCTGGCTAAAGAGTTTGTCCGCAGCGCGATTCATGAGAAGCCAATCGCAGAAATTGAAGCACGTTTTCAGTCAGAACCTTCTGAAGGTGCCAGGCCTGTCGTACGAATTACTTTTGTTGGGCAGGGCGTTGTCCAGCCGCTGATTACCAAGGCTGCCCGTCAATTTAATACAGACTTTAATATTCTGCAGGCAGACATTGAAACGGTGAACGAAAAGGCCATGGGCTTTTTGATGGTAGAGATTATGGGTGAGCCTGAAGGCATTGACCAGTCTCTGCAGTTTCTCAAAGACAATGTCCAGGTAGAGGTGATTGGTTATGTCAGCTGATGCATGGTCGCTGTTGTTTAAGGCTCTGTGGGAAACCCTCTACATGGTGGCATTTTCCGGCAGTATCTGTTTTCTGCTGGGTATTCCTCTCGGGGTTCTGCTTTATGTCACCCGTGAAGGGCGTATTCTCGAGAACCGGGCTGCCAACATGGTTCTGGGTGGCATTGTGAATGCTGGTCGCTCCATACCTTTCATTATTCTCATGGTCGCCATCATCCCACTGACAAGGCTACTGACGGGGACTTCTATCGGAACAACCGCAGCGATTGTTCCATTGACGGTAGCCGCTATTCCTTTTGTTGCCCGGATTGCTGAAGGCGCATTGATTGAAGTGCCTTCGGGGTTGGTGGAAGCGGCTCAGTCCATGGGAGCCAGCCCTCTGCAAATCATCACCCGGGTATTGTTGCCAGAAGCCAGGCCGGGATTGATTAACGGTATGACGATTACTCTGGTCACTTTGGTCAGTTATTCTGCCATGGCAGGTGCCATAGGTGGAGGTGGTCTTGGTGACCTGGGAATCCGTTATGGCTACCAGCGGTTTGATGGTGTCATTATGCTGGCCACGGTGGTTGTGTTGATTGCGCTTGTTCAGTTATTGCAGATGATCGGTGATCGACTTCAGCAGCATTATGATCGCAGTCACTGAATACAGTTAAAAAAATATTAGTAAACGATTGTTGGGAGTCTATTAGCACTTTTTAAAACTAAGTACGGTGTTAATAGAGCGTTGATAAAGTCTGGGAGTAATAAATGACTTTTAATATTCTAAAAACGGTAAAAATTCTAGCCAGCTCGGCGGTATTAGCATCAGCAGCGTTGTTGGTTGGTTGTGGTCAGTCTGATGATCCAAATGGCCCTCTAAAGGTGGGGGTGATGGCAGGTCCTGAAGCTGATGTAATGAAAGTGGCCGTGGACATCGCCAAAAAAGACCATAATGTGGATGTGGAACTGATTGAGTTCTCTGACTATGTGTCTCCTAACGTAGCGTTGTCTGATGGCAGTATTGATGCCAATGCATTCCAGCACCGTCCTTACCTGGATAGTATGGTTCGTGACCGTGGCTTTAAACTGGTGGCTGTCGGCAATACCTTTGTTTACCCCATTGCCGCCTATTCCAAAAAGCTGAAAGACATCAGTAAACTGAAAGATGGGGCCAAAATTGCTATCCCTAACGACCCAAGCAATGAAGGCCGTACACTGATTCTTCTGCATCAGCGTGGCTTTATTAAACTGAACGATGTGAATAATCTGGAAGCAACACCAGCGGACATTGTTGAGAACCCACGCAACTTCCAGTTTATTGAACTGGATGCGGCTCAACTGCCACGTTCTCTGGATGATGTGGATATGGCCTTTATCAATAATACCTATGCGGTACCTGCAGGTTACATTCCAACCCGTGATGCCCTGCTGGTGGAAGATAAAGATTCACCATACGTGAATATCATTGTTACCCGTGAAGATAATAAGGACGATCCTCGAGTAGTGTCTCTGGTTAAGTCCTATCAGACGGATACCGTCGAGGCTAAAGCTGCTGAGTTGTTTAAGGGTAGCTCTGTAGCGGGTTGGAAGTAATTTTCTAAATGTTGGAAGCTATTTGCTTCCAACATTATTTATTTTTTGGAGGCTCTGAGGCCATTGATCAGAACCAACCCTTCATTTAAAGTTAATAGCATCTGCCTCTTTTGTGAGCCTGAAACTAGTGGCTGATTGTTTCGTGCTTCTTCCTCTTGCTTTAGGAGAAAAAGGTTTTTTACGACTTGTTGAGATAGGTGATTGATCCTTTGAATTGTTATCTCGCTCTCACTTTTTCCTTCTTTTTTTGCTTTTTCTACAAAATTACTTGTTGCGGAGTGGCTGCTGATATTATCACAAGCTTCCACATCGGTATCATCAAAGTCTGACTCGTCAGTACTGTTGTTTATACAGGGTGATGATGGTTTCTCTAAAGTCGACTTTATTGTCTGACGGGTAGACAGTTCAACTTCCGTATTGTGGTATGATGAGGTGCTGGGCATATCTGATGGTTTTTGAGATCTGATCGTTTCATCTAGACTATCTGACAAATAATTACGAAATTTATCAGAGTCCGAATAGCTAAAGTCTTTTGTGTTTCTGACTGAGTATGAGGAACCTGTTTCTTCTTGGATCTTCATTCTTTTGACGCGGATAAACAGTTCAGGAAGAGGCCCTTTAAGTTTATTTCTTTCAGGTGGAAGTTCAGCTACTTCAAAATCTTTCCAGCTAAAAGTAAATTTTTTCTGAAGGTTTGGTGACATCGCAGTAGATAGCTCAACCCATAGGGCCAAAAGATAATATCCATTTTTTTTGATTGGAACCTTTGTGTTAGTGCTTTCTTTCATTCCTTGGACAATTTTTTTCAGAAAATTGAAGTTGTCTTCGCTATGCTTTCTTAAAAAAATCAAAAAATCAAAAAATCAAAAAATCAAAAAATCAAAAAATCATCTTGTTTTGTGTTAAATCTTTTGTCGCCATCATTGATGAAATTATGATATGCAAAAGCTTTGTCGATAATACTATAGGCATACTCTTTCTTGATATCATCAGGTTGACCTAATTGCTTAAGAATCGGCCCGGAGAAAAAATTTTTAACGAGTATATAGGTACTGTCTTTCACCACCCCTATCAGGAATAAACCGATTCGTAAGAAATGCCTAAAATTTGGATGATCGTCCACTGCTTTTCCTTCAAACCGACCACATGCTGTTCCTGATTATTGACCGTTAATACATTAATCCCCTGAAAGCAGAAGAAGACCCATCTTGCTGTTGGATTCTGGCAGGGCTTCTTTTTCTGGTTTGGAAACACACGACTCCGCTTTTTCAGTTCGTACCTTATTCTGTGCTGGATAGCAGCATAGACCATCAGGCAGAGTGTCATCACCATCAACAGCGCTTCAATGCGCTCCGGTTTCTTCAGATAGAGTGAAGAGACCAGAAAGTCCGGGCTTTTCAGGAAACGAAAGCC
>OODV01000184.1 GCA_900299555.1 uncultured Endozoicomonas sp. | reverse complement strand
GCACGGTTCTTTTTCTGGCTGTGCTGTCGGTGGATGCGACAGGCAGGCGCGTTCTCTGAACAACGCTCAAGGATCAGGTCATCGAGAATAACGGGAACCGGTTCCTCTTCAGGTGCTTTGGAACTGACTAACAGTGTCAGTTGATGAGCAAGATTTCGCCAACGCCAGCACCCGAAGGCAACCCAATGATGATAGCTGCTCCAGACTTTATCGTACTGGATGGCAAGCAGAGCCTGAGTCAGGAACCCCTCACCGGAGAGCATGCTACCAATGAGCAATTCGCAAAACACTGGTGCAGCTTTCGCAGAAACAGCTCTGGTAAGGAAAGTAATATAGAACGAAAGTTCTTTTAATATTTTTGTTTGTTCTAAAGAGTACATCACAACCGCCTGGATTTATTATGTGTGACGGTTGGTTTAACTCATATAAAAATTAAATCGAATGTACCAGTGAAGCTCTAAAGCAGAGTACATTAATAACAAGCAGTCATTTGACTAAACACTCTACAGAAAATACTCAGCAGCAAATGCTGCTGAGCTTACTAAATGCATTTTCTGTTTTTTACCGATCTTCTCTTAAAGCTTCGGCTTTCGGTAAGGGCCTTCTGGCAGTTTGGTTGGATCAATATAAAGCACCTGATAATTAGCCTGCTGAGTCAACGGCATATAATTTGGCGCAGCACGGGTAATCGCGGCAGAGACAGCCATCACAACCAGATCAGCGAATGGATTACCTGAAGAGTTGTTCTGCTGAGGTGTATATTGCATGGTTTTCTGGGCAGTCCATAGCTCCTCTCCTGTTTTACCACTGACAATACGATAGGAAAAACTCACCGTTACCGTGGTACTCAGTACAATGTACTGAGCATCCCACTCATTGATTGTCACATAGAGAATGGCATCGGCTCCGAACATACTGCCTAATCGGACAGGGTCTGCAGAGTGCACCAGGTTTGCATCGTACAATCCTTCGCCTTCAAGCACCATTTTTACCGTATTCACAGGAAAGACATAGTAGCCCTTTTCTGCTAACGGAACAGAAATTGTCGAAAGGAAATAGTTCGGAGCATCAACATCAACCGAATCATTAATAACTGGTACCACCAGAATGGACTGCGGATTCTCCTGTTTAAAAGCGGAGAAATCCATCTCTTTGGGAGCTTGCGCTGCACAACCGGCAAGCAGACTGATCCCAATCACCAATAACCATTTTTTCATATTAGTCATCCTGTGAACCCCCACTCTTCTCAGCACTGGATGTCCGAATCAGGTTATTGATCATGGCATCCATCAAATGCTGACTTTCTGGCCACAGTTCCTTCTCTTTGGTGTAATAAACGACGGCTTCATCCTTTTTCCCCTGCTGCAATAGCAATGTTCCATATTCAGCGTACATACCGGGAGCTACACGTCCATTGGCATCTTCAATGGCACTGAGCAGTTCCTCGGATAATGCTGACAACTCGGCTGGGTCTTTATAATAGCCATAAAGGCCAGACTCGTACTCACCCCAGTAGTACAACTGCTGACTGGTCTGACAGCCCGTCACAAATATCGTGATTGCCAGCACAAGAACACCGGCCACTTTTCTAACTACGGTCATTCACCACCACCAATACTGAATGTTTTACTGACACCGTCAGCCACATAAAACTTTTCACTTAAGATAACAGCCCCTGAGCGTTTAACCTGAATAACATGTGTACCCGGCTCAATTCGCATACCCACCTTTCCGGCGGAATAATTACTGGCAGCGCCCATATCAATACCATCAAGCATAACCACATCACCGGGCTGTGCCGCAGCAAACATGATAAATGGACGGTCGTCTTTTACCTGAACCATCTCTGTTGGTGTATTCACGCAACCAGTCAGGACAAACAGGGAAAGGATCACTGACAACAGTGCAGAAAACTTCTTCATAATGAACTCCTGTTATTCAACTACTTCCAGCTTGTCGAATTTATGACCGTCCAGTGACCCGCTGATAACTTTCACCACACTGCCTTCATTGCTCTCACTGTCACCAAATGTTGAAACCACTTTAACTCTGGCTACTTCAGTCCCGGGCAGAGTTACCTTAAAACCGGTCTGACGAGACTTTACCTTCTTGCCTGCAGTCATGACCTTTAGCTCTTTACCTGAAGTAAGCCCCTGACTTTTACCACCACTGATAAAAGTCTGCCCTTCAACGACATCCAGAATATAGGTCTTCCAAGGACGCTCCATCATTTTCTGGATCATCTCATCAATGACATCACTGATGGCTGCCGCAATGGCTTTATCAGTCAGGGTGCCATCATAAGCTGCACGGGAACCAAAACCAGCAACAGAAGCGCTTTCAAGAGTGGCTTCACCCGCTCCCGTTGCAGAGAAGAACGCCTGACCGGTATTCACATCCACCAGCCTCAGTTCAACTTTGGCATGAGCTCTCTGGGTTTTAGTGCTGCTTAAAAAACCGCTTTCGCCGGTCACATTACGACCAAACTCAGTGAGCGAGCCAACAATCAGGGTATCGACTCCTACCAGTTCACTACCAGCACCAAAGGCAGCCCTTTCCTGTTCGATACGCGCCAGATCAGGACGCTCAAAGACCAGAAAACTGCCAGAATTTATCAGCCGAGCAGACAGCATATCGCCAACCTGTTTGCCCAGTGGGTCATTGTGATCATCACGTAGAAGGGAGCGACCATATGTAGTCTCATTAGTCATTCGACCAATGGCTATTTTTCGCTTGAGCTGGAGTGGGTCACTGGGCTGGATTTCTGCAGCTTTTTTTTGTGCTTCTATTTGTTGCTCCTGACTGGCAGGCGCCTCTTTTACCGCCACATGGGGCGTCTGGGTTGCGCAGCCTGCCAGAATAAAGGCGGCAGCAGTAATACTTAACTTCTTCATATTCAGGTAAGAGCTTTCAATGGCTGGATAGTAAAAACGGTAGAATAATACAGTATTATCTGGACTGGTTATATGCTTCAGCTCTTCGCTGAATCAGGCTCCCCCCTATGTGTTAATCCTCAGAATATCGGGCCAGCGGGTGGTATAGCAGCGGCTCAATAACTGCTGATTCATATGCCAGTCCTGTTTTTCAAAACCCACGGAAGCCGGGCGAAGCATATTTCGACCGAAGCGATGATTAATCGCATCCAGAACCGTCATTACAGACTCTTTTTCCGGAGCCTCAGGGTGAGGAGGAATGGCCAGCAAGTCTCCCTGAAAGCTCTGGCTGCGACAGAGATCCAGCAATACAAATCCTCCTTTTTTGTATTCACCGCCTTCATGGAATAACTTCTCCAGGGCGGGTCTCAACAAATGCAACCATGGACGTGTATCAGCACTGGGCTCAGGAAGAGCCATCCGAATACTTCCCCCCATTGGCCAGGAGTTCTGACGAAATGGGTCAGTTCGAATAAACAGGATGGCTTCGCGGGCGAACTGTTTCTGCGCCCGGAGTTTTTCACAGGCACGGGAGATATAACAGGCAAGGGCTGAGTGCAGCTCATCAAGGGTTGTGATGCGTTTACCAAAGCTCCGGGAGCACATGATCTGGTGCTTGTTATCGCTGCCCTGGTCATCCGCAGCAATACAGCTCTCTCCCTGAAGCTCACACACGGTACGTTCCAGTACCAAAGAAAATTCACGTCGAATCCATTTACGCTGACAGTCCACCAGCTGGGCAGCAGTATGTATGCCCTTATTTTCCAGTCGTTTACCAATTCGGCGTCCTACTCCCCAGACCTCACCCACCGGAGTAATCTCCATCAGCCGCCGCTGACGCTCAGGGCTGGTTAAATCGACCACGCCTTCTGTAGCACGATATTTCTTGGCTGCGTAGTTCGCCAGCTTGGCCAGTGTCCGGGTAGTTGAAATACCAACCCCGATGGGTAGCCCTGTCCAGCGATCAACCCTTGCTTTCATTTCCCGCCCCATACTCTCTAGTTTTTCATCTGGAAACCCGGTGAGGTCAAGAAATGCTTCATCAATGGAGTAAACTTCGAGGGCTGGCGTGAATTGTTCCAGTACCGACATAAACCGCGACGACATATCGCCATAAAGCGGGTAATTGGAACTTCTCAGTACAATCTCACCCCGTTCCAGTAAATGGCGCACCTTAAAGGCTGGTGTTCCCATGGCAACGCCAAGAGCTTTCAACTCTGAAGTTCTGGAAATAATGCAACCATCGTTATTGCTCAATACACCAAGGGCTCGATTTCTCAGCGATGGATCAAAGACCTGCTCACAGGAGCAGTAAAAAGCATTGGCATCACACAGGGCTATCACCGGTTTCATCGCAAACAGTGCACCACTTCGGTGACGACTCCCCAGACATCCAGATTTTGTTCGGAGTCCAGTACGATGGAATGATAGTCCGGATTCTCTGACTGTAGCACCGGTTTTGAGCCGCGGTATACCAGGCGCTTCACAATCAACTCTCCATCCAGCAGGGCAATCACCACATCTCCCGACTTTGGGGTCAGAGAGCGGTCAATGATCAGGATATCTTCATTAAAGATCCCCGCCCCTTCCATGGACTGCCCCTGGGCCCTGGCAAAGAAAGTAGCCGCCGGATGGCGGATCAACAGCTGATCCAGAGACAGGGTTTCCTGCAGGTAATCCGCCGCAGGGCTGACAAACCCGCAGGCTGCCGGGCTCCGGTAGTAAGGGTATTTTACTGGCTTTGACTCAGGGATCAGGGGAACAAGCTTCATTGCCGGACAAACTCCAATACTGTATTTATATACAGTATAATTTATTCTCTTTCTCCCTGCTGTCAAGTCAATGCTCGAGATTCACCGCAGCAATAGCATGCTTGGTGCTGCCTCTGCCTGTCTGGTTGGTATAAGCAATGTAGAGTACGGTATTGTTGGCAGCATCGTACTTCCGCTTTACTCTTAAGGCCTTGTCCCCCCTGCTCTGGGAGTGCACATAAACTTCCTGGCCAGGCGCATGTTTCAACGCTTCAAGAGCAACCGCCGCTGTGTCATAACTTTTAACACAGGTCAGGCTGCTATCCGATGGGTTTGCATCCGCAAACCAGTCCTTATCGTGAATCCGGCTGACATAACAGGTAATGTTCGGGCTGGCGGGATCGATAAATTTATCCACCACGATCCGTTTGGTTTCCCAGAAACTCATTTTTTCCTCTGCAACCTGCTCATAGGCCGATAGCTGTAAAGTAATCAGACAGGCAAAAAGGAGGGCTGAAGATACTATTCTTTTCATGTTCATAACCATTTTTTGAATTGATGGGATGATTGACCATGAAGCCCAACGTTTTATCCACTGGTTAGATAACAAGATTGTCAGGCTGCCTAACATTCCATTTTTTGTTAGATGACTTTATTTGCGCACCTGAATCGCTGGCCATGTTGATTTGCATCAAGATTTACTGCATTTTTCTTGATTATGATGGTTTACGTAGTCCATCTGGCAGCGTTTCTACAGCTGCCAATGTTGCTGTCGAAAAAAGATAATCGCCGCGAGCATCAGAGTCTGGATTACTTCTTATTTTTGGGTAATTTTCGATCATCAAAAGTTATCCAACCCACTGTTTTTCTATTTTCAGTTTCAACAAATAGAAACTGGCCAACAGTTTTTCATCTTTTTTATTGGCAAAAATTTAAGCACCAATACCGGTGTTAACTGTTGTTATTAAAACAATATCTCAATGAGTAGATCATGCAGTCACTGTCTAAAGCCGGCAAAATCCTATGGACTGGATTTTGCATAAACTTGGCCATCGGTATTCTTTACGCATGGAGCGTCTTTAAAAAGTCTCTGGTTATTGATTACGGCTGGAGTAATGCGGATGCCACCCTGCCCTATACCGTAGCCATTGTCGTATTCGCTGCTGCCCTGCTGGTTGCCGGCATTCTGCAGGATAAAATGGGTCCCCGGAAAGTATTGATTCTGGGAACCAGCCTGGTTGGACTGGGGATGATTTTATCCGGCCTGGTGGCTAGCCCTCTTGCCCTGGTTTTAACCTTTGGCGTTGTGGTAGGTACCGGTATTGGTTTTGGCTATGCCTGCCTTAGCCCTGCAGCAATGAAGTGGTTTCATCCATCCAGAAAAGGGTTTGTGAACGGTGTAATCACCGCTGGGTTTGGTCTTGGCGCCGTTTATCTTGCACCGTTGACTTCACAGCTTATCGAAGCACTGGGAATCCAATACAGCTTTATGGTGCTAGGAGCAGCGGTCATTATAATTGCAGTTCCTCTTGCCTGTACCATCAACAACCCACCTGAAGGTTACCAGCCAGAAGCCCCGAAAAATGAAAGCCTGGCCAATGCGAATAGTGTTAAACCCAAAGATATTACCTGGAAAGCCATGCTGAAGACCCCACAGTTTTACTTTATGTGGATCATGTTCGCCTTTGCTTCTTCAGCAGGTTTGATGGTGATCGGTAATATCACCAGCATTGCCCTTACCCAGGCCAATATCAGCGACTCAGCCTACCTGGTAGGCATCGTAGCTATCTTTAACTGCCTGGGCAGAATGGGGGGAGGAATCCTGTCCGATAAGATTGGCGGGGTCAGAACCTTAATGGTGGCCTTTGTACTGCAGGGTGCCAATATGCTGATGTTCGGCAGTTACAGCACAGAGATTACATTGATTATCGGTGCCATTGCTGCCGGTGTTGGCTACGGCATACTGCTCTCTGTGTTCCCGTCACTGACCGCCGAATTCTACGGTTTGAAAAACTATGGAACCAACTACGGCGTGCTCTATACCGCATGGGGGATCAGTGGTTTCATAGGCCCGGTCATCGCCGCTTTTGCTGTTGACACCAGTGGCAGTTATACCCTTGCTTACAGTGCATCTGCTGTTATGGTCGGTATTGCTCTTGCCCTGGCCTTTATAACAAAGCCAGTTGGAGCTGCCCAGCCAGAAATCGAGCAGGAAGTTGCCCTGGCATAAGCTATTCAAGTCCCGGATAAAGCCAGTATTTGCTGACTTTATCCGAACCCATTTTATGATTTTTTACCGGAAGTCACACCGCCAGATACCAGGAATGACATCACTTCAGCGCTACTCTTATCAAGTGGCCTGATTTTATCCGCAGGCACCAGAACAACCCGACCAGCAATGCTGAATGCCATAGGAAAGTAAACTGCAACATGGCCTTCAAGGCCGAAATCATCAGCAGAGCTTCGAGTTACAAAACCCGGAACCTGAATATCTCCCATACTCACCAGCACAGGTCGTTCAAACTCACGCCGGTCACCAATAAACGCATTGACACCATCTTTTATGGCCGAATAGACCAGCTTCACAAATGGAATATGGGTAAGCACCTGATCGACAAGACGAACAAGGTGACTACCCAGCCAGATGTGAGTAACGGCACCAACAAATACGGTAATGCCAACCATCAACAGAAGACTGATGGAAACCAGCTGCCAACGCCCATGAATAGACAGCTCCCGACTAAGAAAAGGCCCAAGAGTCTCTGTAAGCAAGTCAGCTACCAGCGTGATCCCCTTAGAGAACAGGTAAATGGTGATCAGGATAGGCACCAGCACAGCGAGCCCTTCCAGAAACCAGCGCATGATGCGCGACATAAGACAACCTCCCTTTAATCAGTCACATAATATAGAGTGTTACATGAATTCATAATATGCCGGTAACGCAGCTTCCAGCCAGAACTTCGGTTTAATCGCACTTCCCGTAAGAAAGCCGACGTGCCCGCCATGATCGAATAACTGGTAGTTAATATGTTTCGGCAAAGCAAAGTCAGGAATAACAGCCTCAGTCATAAACGGGTCATCTCTGGCATGAATCACCTGCAGTGGTACTGACACCTGTTTCAGGTAATGAATACCAGAACACTGCTGATAATAGTCGCCGGCATTTCTGAAACCATGCAGTGGTGCGGTAATCAGGTCATCAAAACCATAGAGAGTAGCCAGCTGCTCAATTCCCTGACGGGTAATGCTGATTTCATTTTCCAACAGCGAGTACTTACGCAGAGCATTGCGCTTCATGGATGATAGTAGATACGTTCGATAGACTTTGGAAAAACCCTGCTCTATCCGCTGCGCACAGGCTGCCAGATCCAGTGGTGCCGAAACCACTGTGGCGGCATCCAGAATTGGATCATCGCGGTATCTGGCTAAATAATTCACCAGCATATTGCCACCCAGTGAGATTCCTACCGCCACTTTCCTCTGTTCAGGCAGTTGCTGCTGAAGATACTTAAGGAAAAAGCGAGCATCAGACACTTCACCAGAATGATAGCTCCGCGCCAGCCGGTTGGGCTTACCTCCACACCCGCGAAAATGCATCATGACAGCCAGCCAGCCCGCTCTGGCAAAAGCGTTGAGCAACCCGTTGGCATACGGGCTGTAAAAACAACCTTCCAGCCCATGAAACAGCACAAATACCGGCTTTGTCCGAGCTTGCTCAGTTTGCCAGTTTTCACTCCAGGCCAGTTCCAGAAAATCACCGTCCGGAGTGTCCAGGGTTTGCCAAACCGGCTCAAACAGCGCAGCTCTGCGAATCAAGCGAGGTGCAAGGGTTTGCAGGTGGGGATTTTTCAATCCCACTGCGGGCGTAAAGTGCATGTTAAGGACTTCCTATTCCCAGTCAGGAACGACTCAAACGAATAGTTTGAATGAGATAGAAAGGGTTGCCAACATTTCAAAGAGGGAATTATTAAGCGATGCAATGGATTTCACAATTACGCACAGATAGCGGATAGTGATGACGAGAGCTATTCGAATACGTACAATTCCATAAATAGCGTTTCTTATTCTAATGAGAACAGATTTATGCAGCAAAGCCCCACCTGGAAGTGGCTCGCTATTCTGACTGCAGCCATGCTGCTCTCAGGATGCACTGGTCCCTGGAATGATCCAAACCCACCGACCAATCAAGAACAGATCACCTATTTCGGCAGTTTTATTACCCGTCCCAAGCACCTGGACCCGGTACGCTCCTACAGCGCCGAAGAGGCGATGTTTATTGATCAGATTTATGATCCCCCTCTGCAGTACCACTTTCTGAAAAGACCCTATGAACTGGAACCGGCAACAGCAGCGACAATTCCTTCTCTGGAACTGCTGGACGAACAACTTCAGCCTTTGCCAGCAGACAGCAAAGAAGCGGCTTTCAGCCAAATCACCATTCGCTTAAAGCCGAATACCCGGTACCAGCCTCACCCGGCATTTGCTGAAGACGACAGCGGTAACCCTCTTTATGTTTTCAGTACCACTGATGAAGGCGCGCCTTACAAACTGCTTGCCGATTTCCCCGTTACCGGAACGCGAAACCTGACCGCTGATGATTACATTTATCAGATCAAGCGCATGGCGGACCCCGTAAATAAGTCTCCCCTGCTGGGTCTGATATCCGGCTATATAGTCGGCATGAAAGCGTTTGAACAATGGGCCAAAAACAACCGACAGCCCGGAGAGTGGCTGGATCTGCGCCAGCAGGATATGGAAGGTCTGGAGAAAATTGATGATCTGACTTTTGCCATTCGAATTAAAGGCATCTATCCGCAGTTTCAATACTGGCTCGCCATGCATTTCTTCGCGCCTGTGCCCTGGGAGGCCGACCGCTTCTACCATAACCCGGGTTTTCCGGAAAAAAACCTGACGCTGGACTGGAACCCCATCGGTACCGGACCATTTATGATGACGGTTAATTCACCTAACCGGGAAATTGTTCTGGAGAGAAACCCTAATTACAGAAAGGACTTCTATCCATCAGAAGGCTCTGAGAATGACCTTGAGCGCGGCTATCTCGCCGATGCAGGAAAACCACTGCCGTTTATCGCTATGAAAAAGCGGCCACCTCCATGTGGAGCAAATTTGTCCAGGGCTATTACGATCGTTCTGGCGATGGCAACTCCAATATTAACAGTGCCACCTTTGACCGGGCCTTCACCACTGGCCCAGACGGGCTCGAACTGACGCCAGAACTGGCCAGCCGCGATATCGTTGTCGATGAAGAGGTCAGCCCGTCACTCTATTATATTGGCTTTAATATGGTGGATCCGGTGGTGGGTGGCTACAGCGAAGAGAAGCGTAAACTGCGTCAGGCCATCAGCATTGTGTATAACGATCAGGAGTATATCGATATCTTCCGCAATAGCATTGGCCAGGTTGCCCAAGGGCCAATACCGCCAGGACTGTTTGGCTATACCGCCGGAAAAGAAGGTTTGAACCCCTATATCTTTGACTGGGATGAAATTACTCAGACGGCCCGGAGAAAGCCGACTGAATATGCCAGAAAACTTCTGGCAGAAGCGGGTTACCCCAATGGCCGCCATCGTGAAACTGGCAAACCACTGATTCTTTATATGGATACGACGGCCGGAGACAGCAACCCACGATCAGACTGGATCAAGAAACAGCTGGCTAAAATCAATGTTCAGCTGGAGTTCAGAGCCACCGACTACACCCGCTTTAAAGAGAAGATGCGTCAGGGCAATACCCAGATGTTTGGCTGGGGCTGGCTGGCAGACTACCCCGATCCGGAAAACTTTCTGTTTCTACTGGACAGTAGACAGGGGCTGGTTAAATGTCAGTGCGATGGCAGTAACTCCACCAATTATGATAATTCTGAATATGACGGCCTTTATGACCGGATAAAAACACTGCCGAATGGGCCGGAAAGGCTTACAGCCATCAATCGAATGCTTGCTATCGTCCAGAAAGACAGTCCCTGGATCTGGGGCTTTAATAACAAGGAGTATTACCTCTCCAATCAATGGGTTTATAACACCAAACGCCACGGAATCAGTCAGGCAACCCTGAAATACCTCCGTGTAGACCCGGATCTCCGGGCACAGAAACAGAACGCGTGGAACCAACCGGTGATCTGGCCAATGTTTGCAGGTATTGGCTTGCTACTGATGATATTGATACCGGGTATCAGAGCTTATCGCCAGCGTCAGAAACTGACGATTGAAGACCAGGAGGCTGTCCGAGAATAGACTGCCCTACTGCGGTGGCAGCAAATTGAGGATAAAAAATCCTTTTGTTCGGCAAATAGAACCACTATTCACCTAAAAAAAGGATTTTTTATCCTCAATTCTCTGACATCCTCGCTACGGGCGCTTTTCTTGGACAGCCTCCTAGCGCCTATTCATGGAGAGAAGGATATGTTCGCTTACATAATAAGAAGGCTCTGTTACGCCATTCCTATTTTGATTGGCGTGAATCTTCTGACGTTTATTTTGTTTTTTATCGTCAATACACCAGAAGATATGGCCAGGGCTCACCTGGGCGACAAATACGTCACCGAGCAGGCAATCCAGGAGTGGATTGCTGACAAGGGCTATGATCAGCCCCTGTTTTATAACCCTCAGGCCAGTGGCCTGGAGCAGTTGACCAGCACCATCTTCTTCGAGAAATCCATCAAACTGTTCGCCTTTGACTTTGGCAACTCTGACGAAGGCCGGAATATCCGCTCCGATGTGGTGGATCGCATGGGTCCCAGCCTGGCTCTGGCTCTGCCTACCTTTATCATTGGTATCTGGGTGAATATCAGCGTTGCCCTGATGGTGTTGATGTTTCGGGGCAGCCGGCTGGACCGGTTTGCCGTTGCCGTCTTTGTGACCATGATGTCGGTGTCCTACCTGTTTTACATCGTGGTTGGCCAGTTCTTTATTGCCAGGGTTTCACGACTGGTGCCGGTATCCGGTTACAACGAAGGGATTGATGGCTGGCGCTTTCTGATTCTGCCCATTGCCATTGGCGTGATCACCGGTATTGGTGCCGGCGCCCGCTGGTACCGAACCCTGTTTATTGAAGCCTCCGGTCAGGACTTTGCCAGAACCGCCAGGGCGAAGGGTGTCAGTGAAGCCGGTGTTCTGTTCCGTCATGTGCTTCCCAATGCCATGCTGCCCATACTAACCGGAGTGGTAGTTGTGATCCCCTCACTGTTTATGGGCAGCCTGATCATGGAATCCTTCTTCAGTATTCCTGGCCTCGGCAGCTACCTGCTGGATGCCATACAGGCCCAGGACTTTGCCATTGTCAGAGCCATGGTATTCCTGGGGTCGGTGCTCTACATCATCGGTCTGATTCTTACCGATATTTCTTACACCTGGGCCGACCCCAGGGTTCGATTAAACTGATCAGAAAGGGATAAACGACACTATGGACTTCTCTATCGGATCAGATCTTTTTGGCTACCACGTACTCTGGACCATCCTCTGGAGCGACATACTGATCTTCTTCCTGGTGGGTGCCATCACCCTTTTCCTGATATCCCTCAGGAAGAATCCTGAAAACCGTCAGCGCTGGCGACAGGTGTTCTCTACACGACTGGGTATGAGTACCTTTGTGATCATCATGGCCTATATTGCCATTGCCCTGGTGGACTCCATCCATTTCCGCAAAGCACTGCCTGCGGTTGAAGGCCAGGGCAGCGAACAGGTCTTTTACAGCAATACGGTGAACAGTCTGCTGGATCTGGCGTTGGGCGAGATGGGAGAACAACATGAGCGAACCTACTCCGCCCCCTTTGCACTGAAATCCTGGAACAAAGAGAATCTGCTGCTGCCCGGTGGGGAAAGGGTCAGAGACTATCCGGTGCTGAAATACGGTGGCCAGCATCTGAAAAATGATGAAGATAAACAGCGGGACATTGTCCATAAGTCCCTGCTGGGTCTTGGCAAGGGACTGGCCATTGCCCTGCTATTGATTGGTCTTCACGCTCACAGGTTGAAGAAAAAGACCAGCACATCAGAGCCAGCCCTGACAAATAGCAGGCTGCCTGCCCTGCCCTGGCGCACCGCCTGGATCACTTTCGCCATCATTATGGCGCTCTTTGGCTGGCTGGTAACCATTGGCAATCTCTACCATGTGCTTGGTACCGATCAGGCTGGTAATGATACGTTATACGAAAGCCTGAAAGGCATTCGCACCGGGGTTTTGATTGGCACCCTGGCAACGCTGATTACCATGCCTATTGCTATCAGTCTGGGCATTGCTGCTGGCTACTTCAAAGGTTGGGTTGATGATGTCGTGCAGTATATTTATACAACTCTAATTTCAATCCCTGGGCTTTTGTTGATTGCGGCTTCGGTATTGCTGTTTCAGGTGTGGATCAACAATAATCCGGATTTTTTTGAAGTCGGTCTGGAGAAAGCCGACGCTAAATTCCTGGCACTCTGTTTTATCCTGGGTATCACCAGCTGGACTAGCCTGTGCCGGTTACTGCGGGCAGAAACCCTGAAAATCAGCCAGCTGGATTATGTCCAGGCAGCCCATGCCTTTGGAGTCAGCCACTTCAAGATTATCAGACGCCATATCCTGCCCAACCTGAGCCACATCATTATTATATCCTTTGTGCTGGACTTCAGCGGTCTGGTACTGGCCGAGGCGGTACTCTCCTATATTGGCGTGGTGTTGATCCGGCCATGGCCAGCTGGGGCAATATGATCAATATGGCCAGTACAGAACTCTCCCGGGAGCCCTCAATCTGGTGGAACCTCAGCGGTGCCTTTTTTCTGATGTTTGTCTTGGTGCTGTCGGTCAATCTGTTTTCCGACCTCGTGAATGACGCTTTTGATCCCAAAACCCAACTGGAGGCTGCATGATGAGTAAAGAATCAGTAGCCTTATCTGTTGACCAGCTAAGTGTCAGTTTACGGTATTCGCCTTACACCCCGATTTTGAACGAAGCCTCCTTTGAGCTGAGAAAAGGTGAAATCTATGCGCTGATTGGCGAGTCTGGCAGCGGTAAATCGGTAGCTGCCCTGTCGATACTGAGACTGCTACCCGATGCACTGAAAATCACTCAGGGTCGAATAACACTGTCTGAGACCCGAATTTTCGGCCTGACTGAACACGACATGTGTTCTATTCGCGGCAAGAAGATTGCCATGATTTTCCAGGATGCCATGACAGCCCTGAACCCGGTCCATACGGTAGGCCAGCAGATCGAGGAAACTCTGAAGCTACACACCGCTTTAAACCGTGACAAAATTCGAGATCGCTGCATTGAGTTGTTGGGTGAGGTTGGTATCCCGGAACCCGAGAAACGCATTGACTGGTATCCCCATCAGATGTCCGGTGGTCAGCAGCAACGGGTAATGATCACCATGGCCCTGGCCTGCGAACCGGATGTGCTGCTGGCCGATGAGCCCACTACCGCATTGGACGTCACGATTCAGAAACAGATTCTGGAGCTGGTACAAAACTTGACCCACAGCCACCAGCTGGCTGTACTACTGATCACCCATGATATGGGAGTCGTTCGACATACCGCTGACCGGGTGGGCGTGATGTACCAGGGGGCGATTATTGAACAGGGTAACTGTGCCGACTTCTTTGCCAACCCCAGGGAAGACTACAGTGGTCGATTAATCAACAGTCTTCCAGCCATGGACAGCTACCGGGCAGACACAGAGGAAGTTCCATTACTGAAAGTCGAAGACCTTGCTGTTCACTTTCCCGTTCGTAAAGGGCTTTTCCAGCGAATACACAGCTACACTCGTGCCGTGAATGGTGTCAGCTTCACCATTGGCAAAGGTGAAACCCTGGCGTTAGTCGGAGAGTCTGGCTGCGGAAAAACCACCACTGGCCGTGCCATTCTTAACCTGGAATCCGTCACTTCTGGCAATATCTGGTACAACAACCAGCCATTAAATACCCTGTCCCGAAAAGAGATGATGCCACTACGGCGCAAAATCCAGGTGATCTTCCAAAACCCGTTCTCGTCCATGAACCCACGCATGACCGTTGGCAATATTATTGAAGAAGGTATGGTCAGCCTCGGCATGTCTCTGTCTGCCAGTGAGCGGCAGGAACGGATTGAAGCGCTGTTAACACGGGTCAAGCTGGAACCTGAACATCGGCTGCAATACCCCCACGAATTCTCCGGTGGCCAGCGCCAGCGCATTGCCATTGCCCGGGCACTGGCCGTAGAGCCTGACCTGATCATCTGCGATGAACCCACCAGCGCGCTGGATGTATCCATTCGGGCCGAAGTGCTGGATCTACTGCTGGAGTTACAGAGTGAACTGCAGGTCTCCTATCTGTTTATCACCCATGATCTGTCCATTATTCCTCATATTGCTCATCGGGTTGCAGTGATGAAGGAAGGGGTCATTGTTGAGCAGGGAAAAGCGGAGGCTGTTTTAGGGAACCCTGAACACCACTATACCAGGCAGCTGCTGGCAGCGGTTCCCAGTGCCTGTTAAAGATAAAGGGCGAACGATTCGGTTCGCCCTTTTTACAAGCGAGGTTCAGATCATTTAAGTCCCAATCACCCCACCATCATCCTTGGTAATCAGCACCGTACTCGACCGAGGCCGTGTTTTTCCATCACTGGCCGGAAAGCTGATGGCCGGATGCTGGATATTCACCCACATGGCTTTGCCGTCGGGCGTGGTGGTCACACCGGTGATTTCACACCCTGTCGGTCCCGTCAAAAAGCGTTTCACTTCTGCGGTTAACGGATCACAGCAAAGCATCTGATTGGTACCCATATTGATATTACGTTCATCATCGTCACCGTAATCGGTTTGAATCCAGAGGCGCCCCTGATAATCGAACCAGATACCATCCGGCGAAGAGAAAATATCACCTTTGATATCGCCCACCAGGTTTTCAGGTACAGAACTGCCATCAGCCAGTGTCGCACCGGGACGATCACCGGCCAGCAGGAAGATTTCCCAGTCAAAGTGGGTGGCAGTGGGATCAGAATTTTCCTCGGTAAAGCGAACGATCTGACCGTGGCGGTTATCTTCCCGCGGGTTAGCGGCATTAATCTCCTGATCCTCTTTTTTACCGCGGTGCTTATTGTTGGTCAGGGTGACATACACTTCCCGGTTTTGTGGATGCACGGCAACCCATTCCGGACGGTCCATCGTGGTGGCCCCCAGAATATCCGCAGCCCGACGGGCGTGTACCAGTACATCGGCCTGACTGGTAAAACCATTCCGCCGGGTCAGCCCGTTCTGGCCAAACACCAGTGGCCGCCACTCACCACGGCCATCATCATGGAACACCGCTACATACAGTGTGCCATGATCCAGAATATCCCGGTTTGCCGCTGGATTACCGGGCTCATATGCCTGATACGGCACAAACTTATAGACATATTCTCCACGGGTACTCAGCTTTAGAGCTTCACTGGTACATTCGATTTAATTTTTATATGAGTTAAACCAACCGTCACACATAATAAATCCAGGCGGTTGTGATGTACTCTTTAGAACAAACAAAAATATTAAAAGAACTTTCGTTCTATATTACTTTCCTTACCAGAGCTGTTTCTGCGAAAGCTGCACCAGTGTTTTGCGAATTGCTCATTGGTAGCATGCTCTCCGGTGAGGGGTTCCTGACTCAGGCTCTGCTTGCCATCCAGTACGATAAAGTCTGGAGCAGCTATCATCATTGGGTTGCCTTCGGGTGCTGGCGTTGGCGAAATCTTGCTCATCAACTGACACTGTTAGTCAGTTCCAAAGCACCTGAAGAGGAACCGGTTCCCGTTATTCTCGATGACCTGATCCTTGAGCGTTGTTCAGAGAACGCGCCTGCCTGTCGCATCCACCGACAGCACAGCCAGAAAACAAGGGGGGC
>OODV01000492.1 GCA_900299555.1 uncultured Endozoicomonas sp. | reverse complement strand
GGCTTTCGTTTCCTGAAAAGCCCGGACTTTCTGGTCTCTTCACTCTATCTGAAGAAACCGGAGCGCATTGAAGCGCTGTTGATGGTGATGACACTCTGCCTGATGGTCTATGCTGCTATCCAGCACAGAATAAGGTACGAACTGAAAAAGCGGAGTCGTGTGTTTCCAAACCAGAAAAAGAAGCCCTGCCAGAATCCAACAGCAAGATGGGTCTTCTTCTGCTTTCAGGGGATTAATGTATTAACGGTCAATAATCAGGAACAGCATGTGGTCGGTTTGAAGGAAAAGCAGTGGACGATCATCCAAATTTTAGGCATTTCTTACGAATCGGTTTATTCCTGATAGGGGTGGTGAAAGACAGCAGGATACAGTACATCCCTGTACATAACAGAAAGGGGATAAACCCCAATCTGTTATTTCTTCGTAGAGCGAGTCGGTTGCTCTGGTGAGGACTGATTTTTCAGGTAGTCGTGAAGGATTTACAGAATGGCCACCAGTTCTTTGACTTCGGAATTATAACTTTCGCGGATCACCTTGGTGGTGTACTGGCTCAGTTCTGCGATTTCATGACGCTTGGTTTCAAGCTGGTTTTTGGTCAAATGGATCAGGGTGCAGAGCATGGAGTTAGTGAGTGTTTTCATGATGTTAACCTCGTTTGCTGAATGTAATTTGTACATGAACGACTGTTAAGGACGTGTCCAAAAAATGTTTTGTCCAAAGAGGCAACAGATTTTTTTGACTAAGTCTTATGTTGTTCAAAATTACGGGTATTCAGCAGCAGGTAGGCTATAAGGTTAACGCTGGATTCAAGCAATAAGTGCAAGCGACTCCCCAGTATAGACTTCGAGTGGCGTACGCCCACCTAGAATTTTTCGAGTCATGGTATTAATCAATAACTCCATTGTGCGAATATCTTTCGTTGTCAGATGCCCCAAAGGCATTTTTTTGGGTAGGTTCGTCGGATGATGCCGTTAGTATTTTCATTCGTTCCCCGCTGATAACTAGCGTAAGGCTTGGCAAAAAACACGTCGGCATTGACAGCCTCAGCCGCCTTTTCATGAGCAGCAAATTCACCTCCGTTATCCAGTGTAATCGTACAAACTGATGACACTCGTTTAAGCGGTTAATCATGGTGTCAGCTACGGTGTCCGCTTTTTTGCTATCCACCTTGCCTATCAGGGTAAAACGGCTTTTCCGGTCAACCAGAGTTACCAGATGGGCGTCCTGCCCAAATACAGTATCGCCCTCCCAATCACCCAGGCGGGAACGGAGTTCGATTATTTCAGGACGCTCATTAATATCGACCCGGTTTGGAATCAAAGATTGACCAG
>OODV01000044.1 GCA_900299555.1 uncultured Endozoicomonas sp. | reverse complement strand
GGCTTTCGTTTCCTGATAAGCCCGGACTTTCTGGTCTCTTCACTCTATCTGAAGAAACCGGAGCGCATTGAAGCGCTGTTGATGGTGATGACACTCTGCCTGATGGTCTATGCTGCTATCCAGCACAGAATAAGGTACGAACTGAAAAAGCGGAGTCGTGTGTTTCCAAACCAGAAAAAGAAGCCCTGCCAGAATCCAACAGCAAGATGGGTCTTCTTCTGCTTTCAGGGGATTAATGTATTAACGGTCAATAATCAGGAACAGCATGTGGTCGGTTTGAAGGAAAAGCAGTGGACGATCATCCAAATTTTAGGCATTTCTTACGAATCGGTTTATTCCTGATAGGGGTGGTGAAAGACAGTTGTCTTTAAAACTCTGGCTATTTCAGGACTCAAAGGCGGTCATTCCGGGTGCGATATTCATCTGGGCAGAGGTAATGCAATCAAGCTGCTGATTAGAGTCCTGCACCGACTGGAAGCAGAGGGCGTTCGTATCGCCAGCCTGACCGGTGGTTCCCTGGCCAATGCCATCCCCCGCGAAGCTTCTGCTGTGATTGCCATACCTGAGGCATCACAGGTCGCTTGTGACAACATTATTGACCAGTGCAGCAATGACCTGACTGAAGAATTGTCTGTTGTGGAACCAAACCTGACACTGACTCTGAGTAATTCAGCACCTGCTGCTGAGCTGATGTCACTTCAGGATCAGAGCAAGTGGGTAGCCGCGGTGAATGCCTGTCCAAATGGCGCTCAGAGAATGAGTGACTCCATTGAAGGCGTGGTAGAAACCTCTTTGAACATGGGTGTTCTGACCATCAATGAAGGTAAGGTCAAAGCCCATATCCTGCCAAGAAGTCTGGTAGGCAGCTGTAATGATGCCTTGAGTGATGCGGTAGCTGGCCTGTTCAGAATGCTGGATGCTGAAGTCATCTTCTCCGACAGTTACCCGGGCTGGAAGCCAGACCCAGACTCCCAGATCCTGGCCATTATGAAACGGGTTTATGCTGAGCTATATGCTCAGGCACCTGGTGTAAAAGTGGTTCATGCTGGTCTGGAATGTGGCTTACTGGGTAGCAAGTACCCAGAGTGGGATATGATCTCCTTTGGTCCGACCATCAACTTTCCTCATTCACCTGACGAAAAAGTACACATCCAAAGCGTGGCCAAATTCTGGGATTTACTGGTTGCTACCCTGAAAGCGATTCCTGAAGCTTAGCCCATTAAAATCTAAAAATGATAGCGGTGGCAATCGCTGAAAATATGCCCAGCAGCATTGCTACAGGGTCTCACGATGATATTGCCACCTCTATTTCCAGCAAAAATACACTAACTTCTACATTTAATACCTGTTTTCTTGAAACTAAACCTGAACATTAACTGGACACCGTATCCGATAACCCCCTGACCTGGGCAATTTCGGATTCGTTCATCCCATACTCCCGAAGCACCTCCTTCTGGATTTTAAAACCTGGAACCCCGGTATTCATGCGCTGTATCTCATGGTGCCCCCCCTGAAGACAAAACTCTTTCACCAGATGAGACTGGTTCTCACAGACCTTTTTCCACTCAGGTACTTTTCCATACAAATGAATATGTGCCACCAATGCCTCAGCCGTCGCTACGGACATACTGGTTCGATCTTTGCCACTTTTGCAGTTGGTACAGGGAACACCGCCAATTAACCAGGTCAGGACAATCAACCGGGAGGTCAGCTTATAGGCCCCCCCTTTCAGTGCTCTATGGGACTGGGAGCTGTATATTTCCCGGATCTGATTCATCAAAGTGCGAACGACTTCCGCATCATGGTGTTTTTCGTTTTCCCGTAACCACTGCCCAACCAGTCCATCGTCTTCCGAGCCCGAGGTGGTAGAACCTATTAAACGCCCCAATCCCTTACTATTGATAGAATCGGAGCGTTCCCATCCACCGAATGCATCCAGAGGTGCATTGACAGCAAATTTGTTCACACCAAAATTAAATGGAATCAGATCAAGCTTAATACGGATGACCCTCAATTGCCCCTCAGGCGTTTTTATCTCAAGCGTCACGGGTTGATTACTACAAAGCCTATCGTAGGCTGCCAGCTGATCTTCCAGCATCGGTTTTTCGTCACCTGACGGATTAATCAACTGTCTGAAGGCATCGGGTGTTAACAGGCTGTTGGATGTCACCATCAGGCTAACAACCTCTCCTTGCAGGGCTTTTTCCAAAAGCTCCGGCTTCAGGGTAATCGCAGCGACTATCACCTCTTTCGCCCGGTTAAAAGCCCCATCAGCACGTGCCTTGCCCTGCTTTACTCCGTAAGGAGAGTTGACACCATGCCTGACAATAGCCAGATCCTCCTGACCGGTCGCCTGATTGACCAGACGACTTGTGAACAGATTGGTAGCATGTACCGTGTTTTGTGTAGCGTGAGATGTGACACCTAATCCCTTGTAATCTTCAGGAAAAATACCAGAAACGCAGTGTTTTAGGCCAGCTCCTGTTGCTTTTGCACGGCCTGTGATTCTGCAGCCAGGGGTACACTGCTGCTCAAAGCGATACTCTTTGCCATTCGCCATCACTGAGCCCACTTTATTCACATCATGCCACTCTTCTCTATTTAACCGGACAACCACACTTTTTCTTATATCCTTTACAGTAATCTTGAAGCCCTTCCCAACCATCAATTTGACCAGATACTTTGGATAATTCGCTAGGCCTCTGACCGCATCCTTTGTCAGATGGTCCATTTTTGATGCTCGACTCACAGTTTTGTCTAATTTTTGAAGGCGGGACTCTAACTCAAACTTTAGCCTTGCTATATCCGGTTCATCGCGTTCTTGAATCAGTTCAAGACCAGCTTCTATTTCCAACCGCTTTAGCTGACATTGATGATAGCTTGAATAGGAGCTGACCAAATGCTTTTTGAGTACATCAATCCGACGGTCAATCTGTTGCAGCAAGATCTGGCTGGCACTGGGCACGTCTTTCAGAAGACTGCCCCGCTTAGACTCAAGGGTGCGTATAAGATGTCTGCAACTCTCAATGCTATCAGGCCTTTTTTCCAATAATTCACTGACCTCCGGATACTCATCACTCTTCTTCCGCTGGTCAGGAAGCGGCGAGATCACCCGTCCATCTATCAATGAAATTTTCTAAAGTTCAATACCTTTGGGTTTTCTGAAAAAGTCTGAATGAGACTGTTTGCCTATTTTTAGCCATACCTTTTTGCATAACTCAAGCACCTTGGCTCGCCAACGTTTAAAACTGCCTGACTTTGTCAACTTTTGAGACGGAGCCTCAGAGATAACCTGCTGAACCTTTTTACCGGAGCTTGCAGGATCAATCTCGCCACTCATAAAAGTTGTCTCCAGAAAATTGAGATAGCACAGCGATCATCGTGGATTGCTAAGCCATGCAATTCTTATCAACCAAAGACTGGAAAACTTTACTTATTCAGACGAAACAATATCCTGTGTACCCCTATCCATTAACTGATTCAATTGGCCAGATAAGATCAGCGGACCAAATACGACTTATCTCTTATTCCTAGAAGCGGGAGTCCTTCCCAGTAATACACTAAAACCGTCTCCTACTTTTTACATATTCCAAACACCGCTTATAATTCCTCCCCATTCAACATAAGGAATTCCTGACGGGATGAAATATCTGATCGTCGGTCCCTCATGGGTGGGGGACATGGTAATGGCTCAACCGCTATTTATTGCCATAAAACAACAACACCCAGATGCCATTATTGATGTACTTGCTCCAGCCTGGAGCCTACCCATCATAGAGCGCATGCCAGAGGTTCGCAGGGGCATTGATATGCCGCTTGGGCACGGTAAACTCGGACTAAAAGCCCGCTATCAGCTCGGCAAGAGCCTGAGAGAGGAAGGTTATACCCATTCCATTGCGTTACCCAACTCGTTCAAATCGGCCCTGGTTCCATTCTGGGCTGGTATCAAACACCGCATTGGCTGGCGTGGAGAGATGCGTTACGGCCTGCTCAATGACATTCGCAAGCTTGATAAAAGCAGATACCCACTAATGGTGGAGCGATTTGTCGCCCTGGCCTACCCGGAAGGAAGCACACTGCCAGAGCCTTTGCCAATCCCGGCACTTCAGGTCAACGACAATACGGTTAATAACGTACTCCGCCACTATAACATGCACACAGATATGCCTATTCTGGCACTCTGTCCCGGTGCAGAGTTCGGTCCATCCAAACAGTGGCCTTCAGGTTATTATGCAGAAGTTGCCCGATCCCTCTCTGAGCAGGGCTGGCAGGTGTGGCTATTTGGTTCGGCCAAAGATAAGGCGGTAACAACGGACATTAAGAATTGCCTGCCTGATTCTTTACAACATCACTGCCATAACATGGCGGGTGAAACCTCTCTGGCGGATGCGATTGATCTACTTTCTTACGCCAATGCGGTCGTTAGCAATGACTCAGGGCTGATGCACATAGCTGCAGCATTAAATCGTCCACTGGTTTCTGTTTACGGGTCAACCACCGCTGACCATACGCCGCCAATGAACAAAAACAGTGAAACGCTGTCAATGAAACTGGATTGCAGTCCATGCTTTCAGCGGGAGTGCCCTCTTGGACACATGAACTGTATGAAGCAACTGTCTCCAGAAATGGTTCTGACAGCTATCGCTCATCTGACTGCCCACCATAAAGAACAGAATAAAAAGCATCCTGAAATGAAGCTGGCAGAAAAAGGGAGTGACTCTCGTTGACTCAACCAAAGCATGTATTGGTGGTAAAAACATCCTCCATGGGGGATGTTATCCACACCCTGCCAGCACTGACCGATGCAACCGCTGCGATTCCAGGTCTTCGTTTCGACTGGGTAGTGGAAGAGAGCTTTTCCGAGATTCCAGCCTGGCACCCCGCTGTCGATCAAGTCATTCCGGTAGCTGTTCGGCGCTGGCGGAAGTCCTTGATTCAGACTTGGAAATCCGGTGAGTGGCAACAATTTAAAAAGCGCATTGGTGCCAGTAATTACGATGCAGTTATTGATGCACAAGGGCTGTTAAAAAGTGCTTTCCTGGCAGGAAAGGCCAGCGGCCCCCGATTTGGACTGGATAAGCATTCTGCCCGCGAGCCGGTTGCCAGCCGATTTTACCAGTTCCCTCAATCGGTTGCCTGGGAACAGCATGCCGTTGAGCGAGTCCGCCAACTCTTTGCCAAGTCCCTTGCTTACGCATTGCCAAAAGTGCCCGGCCAGTTTTTGCTGAATAAGAACAAATTCCCTAAGAACCTGATCAAAGAAACTCCGTATGTCGTTTTTATTCATGGCACAACATGGCCAACCAAGCACTGGCCAGAAAACTACTGGTGCGAACTGGCACAACACGTTAATCAAGCAGGTTTTCATGTTGTACTGCCCTGGGGTAATGACAACGAGAAGGCAAGAGCAGAGCGCATTGCCAGTGCAAGTAGTCAGGCTATAGTGCTACCCAAACTATCGCTGGCTGAAGTTGCAGGAGTGATCTGTGAGGCTCAGGCTGCCGTCGCTGTTGATACCGGCCTGGGACATTTAACCGCTGCACTGGAAATTCCAGCCGTCTCACTTTATGGCCCCACCAGCCCCGTAAAGGTGGGAGCGTATGGAACTGGCCAGAAGCACCTGACGCTCGAGCAATGTCCAACCGGTGATTTTCCGGTAACAGACCCGGAGATTTTTGCTCCTATGACGCCAACTTTCGTTTGGCAGGCTCTGGAACCAAAAATCACACAACTGCAGACAGTTCATAACAATGAAGCTGTTTAATAGAGGTTTCCGCTTTCAGTCTGCAGATGGCCACAGTTGCGCCATGGCCAGAAAATGCCTAAAGTTGCCGATTTTTCACCAATCTAATTTTCAACCCCTGTTATGAGCATGGTTCGCTGACCATGCACAATTGGGGGGGGTTAAAGAAAATAATTGGTATTACCTCTCGGGATGATAAATGACCAAGCTGGAACAACTGAACGCCATTTTGGCCGATCTTCTCAAGCTGGATACCAGCGAGTTCAATGAAAATACTGAGCTGCTGGGCGCCCTGCCAGAGTTCGATTCTATGGCAGTGGTAGGATTGATTACCGCGATGGAAGAAACGTTTGGTATTGCGGTGAATGATGATGACCTGGATGCCGAATTATTCGAAACCGTTGGCTCTGTTCTTTCGTACATAGGATCTGCTAAAGCAGAAGTCTGACTGCCTTAGTCATTTTTTGCCAGGCCAGAATATTCTGACCTGGTCTTCTTCTGTTTAAATGAGTAACTCCACTACTTCGGGATGCCCAAGAAACTTCTGTGGACTTGCTGTTGCGCCATAGGCTCCTGACTGCAGAACCACAATAAAGTCCCCTACCTCAGCTTTTGGCAATGCCAGTTTTGCCCCAACAATATCCAGAGGGGTGCAGAGCGGTCCAACCACCTCAACAACCTCCCTTTCTTCATATTCGAGACAATGAGCCAGAACAACCGGGTAGTTTTTACGGATGACCTGACCAAAATTACCTGAGTTTGACAAGTGGTGATGCAGTCCCCCGTTGGTCATCAGGAACGTCTGCCCACGGGATTCTTTTTTATCCGTCACCTGACAAATATAATAACCGGCCTCACCCACCAGCCAGCGCCCAAGCTCCATCACAATCTCTGATGACTTGAGAGACTCTGGTCGATGATCCAGAAGGTGCTGCAAGTTTTCTGCAATACCATCAATTCCCAGCGTCTGTTCTCCGGGGAAATAGGGAATTCCCAGGCCTCCACCGATATTTATATGCTTTACTGGAGCAGAAACCTGATCAGCCAGCCTTGCGGCCAGCTCAAAGGTTTGCTGATGGCACTCAATCAAAGACTCTGCCTTGAGATTTTGCGATCCAGAGAAAATATGAAATCCTTGAAAGTTCAGTTTATCCAAATCAAGTGCCGATAAAATAGACGGCATTTGTTCAGCATCGATACCAAACTGTTTGGGACCACCGGCCATTTTCATCCCTGAGGTCTTTAATTCAAAGTCCGGGTTCACACGAAAGGCTATACGCGGGCGAATACCCATTTCCTGATGACAAAGGTACAGCCTTTGCAGCTCAAGGGGAGACTCAATGTTGATGGTAATACCCGCAGCAACGGCGGCTCTCAGTTCATGCCCGCCCTTTGCCGGCCCGGCAAAACTGATATTGGCAGCATCCATACCCGCGCCCAGGGCAACCAGCATTTCTCGATGGGAAGCAACATCCAGTCCATCAACACACTGCGCCACATGCCCCACGACTGCAGGCATTGGATTGGCTTTTATTGCGTAATGAAGCTTCAACTCTACTGGCATCTGCTGTCGGAACTGAGCAACTCTTTGTGTCAGAGCCTGCCGGTCGTAGATGTAGCAAGGCGAAGAGCCTGCAATATTAACCAGTTCAGCAGCGGTATGCCCGGCAATCAGCAATTGATTGTTTCTGGACTGGAGAGCCTCCAGTCGATGATGTCCTTTACTCATATCTCTTTCTCAGGGTCTTTCACAAAACAGCTGCCTCCTGACACTCATCCTGAAAAAGCCTCCTGTATTCGTCCAGTAATGGCTTGCGATCAATTTTGCTATTAGGATTTCTGGACAGAGCAGATTGCTGAATAACGCGCATAGGCACCATATAGGCGGGCAAGCATTGCTGACAGTGGCGGATCAGTGATGGTTCATCAATCTTACTGCTGTCACTGCTCACTACCACCAGTACAATGGCCTGTCCCAATCGAGAGTGAGGGACACCAATAGCAGCTACTTCTGCAACCAGCCCGGATGAGTAGACCACCTCTTCCACTTCTGTAGGGCTGACGCGGTAGCCGGAAGTCTTGATCATGTCGTCCCGGCGACCAATAAAATAGATATATCCTTCGTCGTCTTTTCTTACGACATCACCAGACCATACTGCCAGTTCCTTATTTGGAATTTCAGGGATGGTACAGGGTGCAGGTCTGAAACGTTCGGCTGTTCGCTCAGGGTCATTCCAGTACCCCATGCTCACCAATGCACCGCGATGAACAAGTTCTCCGGGCTCATGAGGGCCACAGAGTTCCCCCAACTCATTGATAACCATTACATCCGCATTGGGAATTGCTTTCCCTATAGATCCAGGCCTTGAATCCACGGCTTCTGGAGGTAGAAAACAGGAACGAAACGCCTCGGTCAGCCCATACATAAGGTAAGGTTTTGCATACCGGAAGCGCTTTCGTAAAACTGTCAGTGTTGCCGTAGGCATGGCACCACCGGTATTGGTAAAGTAACGCAGGCTGTCGCCGGCACCCTCAGGCCAACTCAACTCAGCAATCTGTACCCAGAGCGGAGGAACCAGGCCAAGACCCGTTATCTGCTGCTGTTCTATCGCCTTAATAACATCCCTAGGCAGCAGATATTCAAGGAGGTAACAACTGGCACCTACCAGAAATGCCGTCGTCAACTGACTGAAGCCGTAATCAAAGCTGAACGGCAGAATACACAACAATCGATCTTCTGGTGTATTCCCTAGGTACTCAGCAACACTGCTGGCCCCAGTCACCATATTTCGATGGGAGAGAACGACGCCTTTGGGCTTTCCTGTACTGCCAGAAGTGTAAAGAATAGCCGCCATATCGGCATCAATGGACGCTATCGGTTGCCACCAGGCATAAGGTTGGAGAAAGTTCGCCCAATTCAGGGTATTGGCTGCCCGGCTATTAACAAAAGCGCTATCAAGGGGACTGTTATTCACAGGGTCAGCATCGACAAAATCACCATCAACCAGAATGATGTGGATAAGGTCATGACACTGATGAATTTCTGCTCCGAGCTGCTGGTAGCGGGCTTTGTTGGTAATCAGTACTCTGACATTGCAGTCCCTGAGTATGTGGAAAACCTGCGGAGCCTTCAGTACCGGGTTAACAGGTACCATGACACCACCTGCCGCTGTAGCCCCAAAGAAGCTGAACACGGCTTCCGGAATTTTTGGCAGATAGATGGCAACCCGCTCATGCTGAATCAAACCCAACTTCTGCAGTCCAGCCGCAACCGATCGAACCTGGCGGGAAACAGTCTGGTAATCAAACCATTGGTCTTTGTAACCGAGAGCCCTGGAGGAAGGGACACGCTCAGCCTGCCGCAGCACAATCTGATGTAATAACAAACTCATGGAATTACAAACAGCCCAAAAGATATTTCTGATAATAAGAATGTGAGCTTTGATTCCCCAAAACTCACGATTTCGGCAAACACTTACAGTATATTACGGGCATTCAAAACAGCTTGCCTGACTTGCTCCGGTGCCGTACCTCCCAGATGATTTCTGGTGCTTACGGAGCCTTCCAGAGTCAGAACATCGAACACATCCTGTTCGATAGTCTCAGAGAAGACCTGAAGCTCGACCAACGTCATCTCAGACAGGTCACGCCCTTCTTGAATACCGAAGGCCACAGCCTTACCCACCACTTCGTGGGCATTTCTGAAAGGCATTCCCCGACGAACCAGGTAGTCGGCCAAGTCAGTGGCGGTACTGAAACCTCTGCGAGCCGCCTCCAGCATGTTTTCTTTCCGGGCCTGAACATGCGGCACCATATCAGCAAAGGCTCGCAGACAATCCTTGAGGGTATCCACCGTATCAAACAGTGGTTCCTTGTCCTCCTGGTTATCTTTGTTATAAGCCAGTGGCTGAGACTTCATCAGGGTCAGCAGTGAAACCAGGTGGCCATTCACACGGCCTGTTTTCCCCCTTACCAGCTCAGGTACATCCGGGTTTTTTTTCTGAGGCATGATTGATGAGCCTGTACAGAAACGATCTGGAAGGTCAATGAAGTTAAACTGAGCGGAAGTCCAGAGCACTAATTCTTCGGACATGCGTGACAGGTGAGTCATGATCAGGGCGCCAGCAGCACAGAACTCAATGGCAAAATCCCGATCACTGACAGAGTCCAGAGAGTTACGGGAAGGGCGTTCAAACCCAAGGGCAGAAGCCGTGAACTCCCGATCGATAGGGTAGGTGGTTCCTGCCAGTGCAGCAGCACCCAGAGGACTTATATTTACACGCTTACGGCAGTCCTGAAGACGCTCATAGTCACGCACCAGCATCTCGTACCAGGCCATCAGGTGATGACCGAACGTCACAGGTTGTGCTGTCTGAAGATGGGTAAAACCAGGCATGATAGTATCTGATTCACGCTCGGCAACATCCAGCAGGCCTGTCTGTAATCGCTTTAGCTCTTCGGAAATAGCATCAATTTCATCACGCAGCCAAAGGCGAATATCTGTCGCCACCTGATCATTTCGGGAGCGCCCGGTATGGAGCTTTTTACCCGCATCACCAATACGATCGGTGAGACGAGCCTCAATGTTCATGTGGATATCTTCCAACTCAATGGACCAGTCGATACGACCTTGCTCAATATCCTCAAGAATACTCTCGAGACCGGAGAGAATGGCACTCAGTTCGTCTTCAGAAAGTATGCCTGACTGCTGCAGCATTTTTGCATGAGCCATGGAGCCCTGAATATCATGGCGATACAGACGCTGATCAAAGTCAATGGAAGCTGTAAAGCGAGCAACAAAGGCATCAACGCCTTCACTGAAGCGCCCCCCCCATTGCTGGTTACTGCTCTTTTCACCCTTCTCTGTTGAATCGCTTGCCGACATCGATCTCTTCCCAACCCGGTTCTCATTTTTAAAGACGAACGTACAATCAACGCCAATCCGTCATTGGAGCATTGAGAGCGGAGGCATTATATCGGTGTAGCGGCTTGATTGCATCGCTCATGACAGTCTCTCAGGCAAGAGAATAGCCGTGCTTCCGATAACACTGATGGATAGTTTCTAAATTCCCAGGGCAAACAAACCTAAAGAGTATGAGTTCTCACAATATGTGTGGGAACGAGAGCCGCTAAAATTATGATCCAGACACACTACCGCAGAGACGATTTTTTTCTTCCTGACCTTGGGTCTGGTCAGTCCGTCTTCATGCTGGTTTTGATTTCAGAGCTGTTTGTACTGGTTCAGGTACTTGCCCTGCCCGGTGAGATTCTATTTAGCTGGACACGGCTGGCCATGTTGTCGCTGTTCGTTCAGTGGATTGTACTTTCCAGCAGTGCTTTTCTTTACCTTGTTCGCCCCTTTTTGAAAAACCTGCCTATCTGGCAATCGGTCACAATCTCCCTGCTGGGTGTTCAGATTATTACTCTGATATTGACTCTGCTTGCCCAAATGCTCCTGGCACCTATCCATTTCATACCAGACTGGCAGCAGGTGAACCGCAACCTGCTGGCCGCACTGATCATATCCGCCATGCTGCTTCGCTATTTCTACATTAAGTACGAAGTCGATATACAGCAGCAGGTTATTCACAATGCACGCCTGGACTCTTTGCAGGCAAATATCCGACCTCACTTTTTATTCAACAGCATGAACATCATTGCCAGCCTGATTCAGATTAACCCTGAAAAAGCAGAACAGGCTGTGGAAGACCTCTCTGACCTGTTCAGAGCCAGCCTGCAACACCCCGGCCAACAGAACCAAAGCGCAGTGGTTCCAATTCACAAAGAAATACAGATCAGTAAAAGCTATCTTCGAATCGAACAGAAAAGGCTTGGAGATCGCCTGCAGGTCGATTGGAAAATCTGCGAGCTTCCACAAAGAATGACCATTCCGCCCTTCACCGTACAACCATTGGTGGAAAACGCCGTATACCATGGAATCCAGCCATTAGAGGACGGTGGCTGCATCAACATCAACATCGAAGTTAATGATCAAATGGTTCAGATTTCTGTAGAAAATCCGATGCCATATACAGAGACCATTTCAAAAGGCAATCAGATTGCTCTGAGCAACATCCGTTCACGACTGGAGATGCTTTATGGAAGCAAAGCCAGCCTGACCACGGATATAAAAGAACAATCCGACACCAAATGGTTTATTGCACGGGTGCAATATCCCTGTCGATGGGACAACACAATCGATAATTTACTGACAGGAACAGACGACTGGAACAATGAATGTACTGATCGTTGATGACGAGCCACTGGCTCGGGAAAGGCTGCGATATCTGATAGGCCGGATTGATAACTTTATGGTTCTTGAGCATGAAGCCAGCAATGGACGGGATGCCATTGATCTTTGCAGTCAGTATCACCCGGACATTGTGCTGATGGACATTCGCATGCCGGTCATGGGTGGTTTGGAAGCCGCCAGGCATATCAGTTCAATGGAAAAACCGCCTGCAGTCATCTTCTGTACTGCTTATGATAATCACGCACTGGAAGCATTTGATGCTCAAGCTGTCGGCTACCTGATGAAACCCATTCGGCAGGAAGACCTGAACCTGTCCCTGCAACGTGCCAGTAAACTGAACCGTCTACAAATGGCCTGCCTGAATGACCATCTTCCAGAAAGCAAAGAGCAGGGGCATATTGCAGCCAAAACCCTGCGCGGAATAGAGCTGGTTCCTCTCAATGATGTACTGTACTTCATGGCAGATAATAAATATGTGACCGTTCACCATCGCCATGGTGAAGTTCTTATTGATGACCCTCTCAAATCACTTGAAGAGGATCACAGCCAGCATTTTGTCCGAATCCACAGAAATGCGCTGGTGCGTCGTGATGCCATTGAAAGCCTTTCCCGGGATGATAAAGGCCATTGTTTCATTCACCTTAAACAGGTGCCCGAGCCCCTTTCTATCAGCCGACGGCATGTGCCACTGATCAAGAAAATCATGCAATCTCTATAGCCAGGCTCACCACCTGGTCCAGCCCCAGAACCAGACCTCTAAAACTGTCTCTTAAAGCCTGTCTGTCGTATCATCCTGTTCACTACATGCCAGTAGCTGACTGGTAATTAATTTACTAATAGAAGCCATCAATTCTGTGAAAACCGTTCGCATCGCTACCCGAAAGAGTGCCCTTGCCCTATGGCAGGCAGAATATGTCAAACAACAGCTGGAACTCCATCATCCTGACATTCAGGTTGAGCTGGTTAAAATGACCAGTCAGGGGGATCGTATTCTGGATGCGCCACTTGCCAAAATTGGTGGTAAAGGATTGTTCGTCAAAGAGCTGGAAAATGCACTGCTGGAAAACAGGGCCGACATCGCTGTTCACTCAATGAAAGACGTACCTATGGAGTTTCCAGAAGGACTCGGTCTTGGTGTGATCTGCCCCAGAGAAGACCCCCGTGATGCTTTCGTCTCCAACCACTACACCTCTCTTGATGAATTACCGCAGGGTGCAGTTGTTGGCACTTCGAGCCTTCGTCGGCAGTGCCAGATATTGGCAGCACGTCCTGACCTGAGCATCAATTTCCTGCGGGGTAACGTAAATACACGCCTGGGCAAGCTGGATGATGGCCAGTATGACGCTATTATACTGGCAGCCGCAGGGCTGATTCGGCTGGAGATGGCTGACCGGATCAAGGCTTACCTTGATACAAAAATTAGCCTGCCGGCTGCTGGTCAGGGTGCCGTTGGTATTGAACTGCGGGTGGATGATGAAGTAACCAGACAATTCATTGCCCCCCTGCATGACGAAGAGACCGCAATTAAGGTGGGTGCCGAACGTGCCATGAACAAACGCTTGAATGGAGGCTGTCAGGTACCCATTGGTGGGTTTGCAGAATTCAAGGATAACCAGCTGTTTCTGAGAGGGCTGGTAGGCAGCCCCGATGGTCAGACCATCTATCGCAGCGAATTGCAGTGCGCTGCCCATGAGTATGAGTCTGCTGGCATTCAGGTGGCTGAATCTTTGTTGGCACAAGGTGCTGACCGAATTCTTGCTGAACTGGCTCATCACTGATCAATACCAGAAGGCTGCGGACATACGATAGAGGGACACAATGAATCTGTCGCACACCCTGGCGTTGGTAACCCGCCCTGAACCTCAGGCTCAGGCATTAACTGATGCTATCAAAAAGGCAAATGGCCAAGCCTGGTCAATGCCTATGCTCAATATTGATGTCATACCCGAAACGCAGGCCATGAGGGAATGCCTGTTATCGCTGGATCAGTTTGACCGAATCATTGTTACCAGTCGTCCTGCAGCAAAGCTGGGGATGGAACTGATTGAACAGTACTGGCCGCAGTTACCCACACACAGCCACTGGTTTGCCATTGGCAACAGTACTGCTTCAGAGCTTGAGCATTACGATGTCAGGGCACAGTTTTCAGAAAATGGGGTTGATAGCGAAGCGCTTCTGAAGCTGGATACTTTTAGTGAAGTGGAAAACGAGAAACTGCTGATAATCAAAGGTATCGGTGGTCGAGGCTTACTGGAGGAACAACTGAGTAACTCAGGAGCAAGAGTCCAGACTCTGGAGGTTTATCAACGTTCCCGTCCAGTCTATGAGCGCAATGCGGTCGTAAAAAAGTTGGAAAGCAATTCAATCAATGTCATCCTCTGTGGTAGTGGAGAAACCCTGACAAATCTTGGGTACTACTTACCCATGCCCTATCGAGCCGACTATAGGCTGCTTGTTCCCAGTGAACGGGTTGCCAGACAAGCTCGTAGCCTGGGTTTCCAGAAGGTAACCAATACCCGTGGAGCCAGCAATGAAGTGATGTTGCAAGCATTGGAGGCTGTCCGGGAATAGCGTCCGTAGCGGATGCCGCTTAGGGCAGGCCGTTTCCAGACGACCGCCCAGCCCAAATCTGACTCTTTTGAAAAGTGAGCGGGAGCCGCCTGAAGAAGCCGTCGCGAGTCCTCTGAGCAGAAAATGATCGCGACACTCTCCCGGACAATCCTCTCGAACAATCGGAAGGCCCAAGCGTGAGCGATACAGACCAGAATACCGACCGTTTACCGGAAAATAAGCCAGAAGACGTGCAGAAAGATAGCAGCAAAACCCCTGGAAACGAATCCAATCCAGAAAAGAAAACCGCTACAAGCAATGAAAACAAAGGCACTGGTAAAGGTCTGGCAGGATTCGCCCTGCTTATATCAGCCTGTGCCCTGGGGCTTAGTGGTTACATTGGATGGCGTGCCATGCCTTTGGAGCAGAGTCAGCCCATTCTTCGTGAAGGGATGGATCAGCTGCAAACACAGATTGCACGCCAGCAGGCCAGACTGACGACAGTGGCGCAGAATACTTCTCCAATGAAAGAGCAGTTGAATGAGCTGCAGGAACGTGAGGCCAGACTCCTTTCCCGAATTGATTCACTTTCAGCAAAAGTCAGAGAACTGGAAGGGTCTACTCGCAACCAATGGCGTATTGCTGAAGTTGAATACCTTCTGCGTCTTGCCAATCAACGACTATTAACGGTCAATGATGTTACGGGAGCCTTGGAGCTAATGGGCAGCGCCGAACAAATTCTGACACAGCTGGATGACTATACTCTGTTCTCGGTCAGAGAAGCGCTGGCTGAAGATATCGCAGTCTTGAAATCCGCAACGATACTGAATCAGGAAAGCATCTGGCTACGGTTGCAGGCAGTCGCTGACCTAATCCCCGAACTGGTCATTCTTGATGATGGCCATATTGCGGATGCAGCAAGTGTCCTGCAGCCTGGACATGCTTCCTTATCCAGTGAAAAAACGGATACACAACAGGCTGGAAACTGGCAGCAAACGATCAAAAGTATGCTGTTTGATACCTGGCATCGATTCACCGGGCTTTTCAGGATCAATACTCAAAGAGAACAGCCTATTGAGGTATTGCTGACACCAGAGCAGGACCAATTAATCCGGCAAAAAATGCTGCTGTTAGTCGAGCAGAGTAAGCTGGCGCTGATCACAGGACAGCAGGTGGTTTATCAAAACAGTCTGGAACAGGCATACTCCTGGCTGAATCGTTATTTTATGCTGGGTGGTAGTGTCAGCAATCAATTGGCGGAAGAACTTACAACCCTTCAACGCCTTCCTATCACCTCTAAAATGCCCAGCATCCATCGCTCACTGGATGCTCTGAAAGAGCACCAGTTCGAACCCAGTGCTTCAGGACAAAAAAAGCAGGAAAGTGCACCTTCATCAGATTCTGAAGAGAAGAGTAAGCCGGCAACACCCGACAGGGAAGATGGAAAAAATAATGAGACAGTGACTGAGCCCGATCAGCCTGCATCGCAGGGGGTACAGATTTCATGAAGGGCTTTGCACTTTTTCTCATCATTATTTCTGCCTGTTTTTTACTAGCTAATATCATGGTCAATGACCATGGTTACGTCCTTATCGCATACGATGGCATGACCTTTGAAAGCAGCCTCTGGGGCTTATTGCTGCTCGTTGTGATTTCGCTCGGGTTAATCTGGCTAACCGTTATTTCCTTCCGGATACTGCTCGGAGCGTTTAGCTTTATCTACCCACTTTCTTCCGGAGCCAGAAAAGCAAAAGCCCGAAAACTTTTCGACCGCGGCCTAGCAGAATTTACCAAAGGTCACTGGCGCAAAGCAGAGCGGCTTCTTGGACAGGCTGCGAAAAGTGGAGAGTCTCCCTTAATTAACTACCTCGCCGCAGCAAGAGCAGCCCACGAGGCAGGTAACTATGAAGCCAGCGCCCACTGGTTGAGGCAGGCAGACAGCAAAGCGCCTGGCGCAGAGATGGCAATTGGTATTACGCAGGCACAACTTCAGCTGGCCAGCAACCACCTGGAACAGGCTCTGGCCACTCTGAAGCACCTTCACAAAAAGTATCCCCGTCATGCCTACATTCTGAAAATGCTGAAGCAAGTCTATATTCGCCTGAATGACTGGCAATCGCTTGAAAAGCTTCTTCCCAAGCTGCGTAAACAGAAAGTGGTGAAGGACGATGAGTATCATCAACTTGAGCAGCAGGCGTTTAAAGCACTCTTCGAACAAGCGTACAGTTATGGACGTAATCGTCTCTCTACCGAGGACAAAGTAAAACCTGCTGATGATATCTGGTCCGGACTCAGCCATAACCAGAGAAGAGACCCGGCTATTCTCTATCGCTACTGCGATTGCCTGGTACGTCTTGGTGCAGAGGAAAAAGCAGAGTTATTGCTAAGAGAGAACCTTAACCATTGTTTCAGTGAACCACTGATCCGCCTCTATGGCAAAACCCCTGGCAGGGATTTAAAGAAACAATTGCTGTTTGCTGAATCATTGCTAAACCAACGCACCAATGATCCAGAGCTACTTCTGGCTCTGGGTCGACTGGCACTGAGAAATGAGATCTGGGGTAAGGCAAAAGAGTACCTTGAAGCCAGCTTAAGGCTCCGTAAAAGTGTCGATGTATACAATGAGCTGGGGCATCTTCTGGGGCATCTGGATGAGTTTGAAACCAGCTCCCGCTATTTCCAGGAAGGCCTGTTACTGGCAGCCGATAGTGCCACCAATTTGCCCAGAATTTATAAACAATGAATACCCTGTTTATTGGTGCCATCAGTGGTATGACTGCAGTGGCACTGAGTGCCTTTGGTGCACATGCCCTGGATGGAACCCTATCTGAAAGAGCGATGGAAGTATTCCAGACCGCTGCAGACTATCAGTTTTATCACAGCCTGGCATTGGTGTTTATCGCCTTGCTGGGGATGAACTACTCGGCCTCAAAAAAACTGAAGTGGAGCGCAGGTTTCTTCTGCGGAGGGATTATTCTGTTCTCAGGTAGCCTTTATCTGTTAAGTCTAAGCGGTATTCGCTGGCTGGGAATGATTACACCTCTGGGCGGAATCTCATTCATTCTTGGCTGGTTAATGTTGGCTATATTTGCTGCCAGGGATTATTCCAGCACCTGAAATTTGCATTTTACGCCCTGAGCAGTATCTTACGCCGATTATTCTCCAGGATAGATAAGTATTTGATTTATAAGAGTTAAGCAAGAGCAGCAAGATTTTTTTTGCCACCAGTCTTGTCACCAAATATTCTTACTGTCATCTTACGCCGATTATTTTCTACAAACCCAGAAGTCCATGAACGATATTGTGAAACCTACCGACGAGACTGATGACAATCTCCAGCAGGAAGCTCCCCACAAGCGTCGAATCAAAAGCTTTGTACTCCGTGCAGGCCGTATGACCACAGGCCAGCAACGAGGTTGGAATGAGTGCTGGCAAGACTGGGGCCTGACTCTGGAGCAGGGTTCAGAAGCCTTTCTGAAGGCTTTTGCTGATGAAGCTCCACGGGTTCTGGAAATTGGTTATGGCATGGGACACTCTCTGGTGACCATGGCCACTAATGAGAACGACAAGCACTTTATCGGTATTGAAGTGCATCGGCCAGGGGTGGGCAGTCTTCTGAACGAAGCTCATCTAGCCGGTATCAGTAACCTGAGAACGTATTGTGACGATGCCGTTGAAGTACTGAAGCAGTGCGTGCCTGATGGCAGCCTTTCACGGGTACAGATCTACTTTCCAGACCCATGGCATAAGAAGCGTCACAACAAACGGCGCCTGATCCAGCCGGCATTTATTGAGCTGCTGCGCCCAAAACTGGAAATGGGTGGTGTAATCCACCTGGCTACAGATTGGGAAAACTACGCAGAGCAGATGCTGGAAGTGATGACTGCCGCAGAAGGCTTCGAAAACATGGCGGCTGACAACAGTTATTCTCCAAGACCGGATTTTCGCCCACTGACCAAGTTTGAAAAACGTGGTCATCGGTTGGGACATGGCGTTTGGGACTTGTTATTTAAACGCACCCATTAAGTCAACGTTATGGATGTTTATACTTAACGAATGAATGGTGAAAACTGATAGCTCCATTAACCCTCTACTAGAGAGGGTTATTCCTGTTCCAGATTTCACGCCTGACAAGGACTTCTACTCGGTATAAAACTATCCTGTGAAATCAAAATCTATACCCATTGAATGATTTTAATGGGTATTTATCATGGCTGGACCACTAAGGCCAAACCAGCAACAACCAGCTCAAAGCTTTATAGCTCAAGTGGTGGCAAGACAGCCTCGTCCCGACCCTCCAGAGTAACGGGCAGCAGTAAAGGCTGATAAGCTTCTACCAACAAGCAACCTGCCCTTTGAGTCTTCAACGCCACCACAGAAAAATTCTGACTCTAACTAACATCAAACCTGAATCATCTATGCAAACAATTCCAGCAAATCATTCAGAAATAGCCTGCCTGTCGGGGTAGGTTTGAGCCTGTTCACTGAAGCCAAAGGTTCGAGGAACCCTTTCTGCTGGGCAAGCTTCAGCTTCTGGTCGATTCTCTCCAACGCTTGTCCCGTTCTCTCGCCATAGAGTTGTGTATCAACACCATCATGAAGCCTCAGCACATTCATCATAAACTCGACGGGCAATTCATCTACTTCCAGCACTCGTCGTCCTGCCTCAAAGGCATGGGAAATGTAGTTATCAGCAGCCAGATAATCCGCAGGCATTCGGGTTTTCCAGTTTCGATAAATCTGGCCAGTTGATAGATTCGTTAACTTGCCATGAGCTCCCGCGCCAATACCGATATAATCGCCAAACTGCCAGTAGTTCAGGTTATGTTTTGAGCGTCGACCAGGCTGACTGTAAGCAGAAATTTCATACTGTTTAAAACCAGCTGAAGCCAATAAAGCCTGTCCTGCTTCCTGAATATCCCAGAGCGTATCATCAGGAGGTAGTACCGGTGTTTTCGAATAAAATACGGTGTTTGGCTCAATAGTCAGCTGATACCAGGAGATATGCGCTGGCTGAAGATCAATGGCCTGCTTCAGGTCGTAAAGGGCATCATCAGGAGATTGCCCCGGAAGACCATGCATCAAATCAATATTAATATTGTTGAAGCCACTGCTGGTAATTGAGGCAACTGCCTGTCGGGCTTCATCGGCACAATGGATACGACCCAGAGCGGCTAACTTATCATCCTGGAAACTTTGGACCCCTAACGAAAACCGGTTCACCCCAACATCCAGGTAGGCCTGAAAACGGTCATGCTCATAAGTGCCGGGATTGGCCTCCATGGTGATCTCGATATCATCTGAGAACTTTACCTGCGCCTGAAGGCCTTTGAACAGCCGCTGATAGGCATTTGCCGTCAGAAGGCTTGGTGTTCCACCCCCAATAAAAATTGAGCGTATAGAACGCCCCTGAGTGCTTTCAACTTCATTCTGGAAATCATGAAGTAAAGCATTTACGTAAGCTTCTTCGGGTATATCACCGGTTGCCCGGTGTGAATTGAAGTCACAATAAGGGCATTTCTTCACGCACCACGGCACATGGATATATAGACTTAAAGGGGGAAGCTTTAGCATGTTGGCAGCACTGAAAACAAAAAGGTCTCAGTGTTTCATCTCCTTGAGGTAGCCGACCAGCTGCTGCAAAGCCTGAGCACGATGGCTTAACCGGTTTTTCAATTCTGATGGCAGCTCTGCCGCCGTACGATGCTCTGCAGGAATCAGAAACAGAGGGTCGTAGCCAAAGCCATGATCGCCCAGAGTTTCTTCAATGATATAACCTTCCCATTTGCCATGGGCAATGATGGGTGTTGGATCATTTTCATGGCGAAGATAAACCAGCACACAATGGAAACGAGCAGTTCTTTCTGAGGATTTCACCCCCTGTAAACGATTCAGCAGCTTCTGGTTATTATCTGCAGCAGAAGCCTCTGACCCTGCATAACGAGCAGAGTATATGCCAGGTTCACCGTTGAGATAATCAACTTCAAGACCCGAGTCATCAGCAATAACCGGAAAACCGGATATCCCAGCGGCATAACGAGCCTTAAGAATGGCATTTTCAATAAATGTCAGGCCCGTCTCTTCTGCTTCCGGGAAGTTTGTGCCAATGCCAAACTCACTTTGGGGGGTCATCCTGATGTTCAGGGGCTCCAGCAACTGCTGAAATTCAGCCAGTTTGCCTTTGTTGCCACTGGCAAGCACTACCTGACGATTGTCCTTGGTCATAACACTTCTCATTAACACTTTCAGCACACTATTTGTAAAAAGTCTGCTCAAAACGGAGCGTCTCACTCCGGGAACTGCCCTGAGGCGTAACATCAATGGCAAATTTTAGCAGCTCTTCATCTGAAAACTTAAAGTCTGCCAGATAGTAAATCGCACTGCCTTCGGTAACTTCAGAAAACTTAAGGTTGGTCTTTTGAGTCAACAGGTTCATGGTATGACCACTGATTCTGCCAGTAACCGCTTTACCCATATCACCCGCAGCAACGTCCTGAATGGCTATATTTACAATACCATAGCGGCCTCCCCGGCGAAGATTATATTGTTCAGCGACACTGGGCGGGATGAATGTGCTGTTAAAAGCGCTGAAATAGATCTGGTAACTTCCCAGCTGAACCGGCTCCTGATCCATGACTCGGGCTTCAGGAATCATAATATCCGCGATCACTGGGTTTGCCATTCCCCACACTAAAAAGAGCAGAGCAAAAGACATCAGCAACCGCCTGCTGCTCGATTTATTATTACTTACATAAGTCATTATTAACGCCCCCTTTAATTTACATTGACTCCTTAACCTGCGGTTAAGTGGTAGATGGCAACTTCACCCATCAGATTTGGCCACACCCTTCCTGCCAGACCGCTTTTATACGATTGATCGACAACCATTCGACTTAACACCCGATAATTTTTTTCCCGGCATAGCGACTCAAAGTCCCTGAAGGTACAAAAATGAATATTGGGTGTGTCATACCAGGTATAAGGCATAAACTTTGATACGGGCATACGGCCATAAGCAGAAAGATAAAGCCGGCAACGCCAATGCCCGAAATTTGGAAAAGTGACAATGCATTGTCGCCCTACTCTCAGCATCTCTTCCAGAACCAGATGTGGAAAATGCATCACCTGAAGAGCCTGAGTCATAATAACCGTATCAAAACTGCCACGCTTAAAATTACCCAGCCCACGATCCAGATTCTGCTCTATAACATTCACACCTTTCTCAATGCAGGCTTCGATATTCTGAGAGTTGATTTCAAGGCCATAACCACTCACCTGTTTCTCTTTATGCAACTCATGCAGTAACTGGCCATCTCCGCATGCCAGGTCAAGAACCCTGCTGCCAGGTGAAACCCAATCCCTGATAATCTCAAAATCCCCCCGGCTCATAAACACTCCTGTGCCACTCGATTCATATAAGCTGCCAAACCACGCATATAACGGGGAATATCGATTAAGAAAGCATCGTGTCCCTGGGGAGCATCCACTTCGAGATAGGTTACGTCTTTTCCCGCATCCATCAAAGCATCAACAATCTCCCTCGATCGCTCTGGAGAAAAACGCCAATCGGTTGAGAATGAGGCAAGAAAAAATTTTGCGGTTGAACGGCTCAGCGCATTCGACAAACTGTTTTCATACTCACTGGCTGGATCAAAATAATCCAATGCCCGGGTCATCAGAAGGTAGGTATTGGCATCGAAGCTTCCTGAAAAGCTCTCCCCTTGATAGCGAAGATAGCTTTCTATCTGAAACTCAACATTGAAATCATAGCTGAATCCCTCATTTTTCAGCTCACGGCCAAATTTACTGCCCATCGCATCATCTGAAAGATACGTGATATGACCCACCATTCGAGCCAGCCCTAATCCTTTTCGAGGAATACTGTTTTCTTCCAGATATCGGCCACCAAAAAACTGGTCATCGGACATGATGGCCTGACGAGCCACTTCATTAAAGGCAATATTCTGAGCCGACAAACGAGCCGCTGATGCAATGATGATGGCATGACGGAGCCTTTCAGGGTAAGCAATGCTCCACTGTAACGTCTGCATACCAACAAGGCTCCCCCCCACAACAGCTGCCCACTGCTCAATACCCAGATAGTCTGCCAGCATTGCCTGACTGCTAACCCAGTCCGCTACTGTCACTACCGGAAAATCAGGTCCATAGGCTTTTCCAGTTTTCGGGTTATGACTGGTTGGGCCTGTGCTGCCATGACAACCTCCCAGGTTATTGAGAGCTACGACAAAGAAACGCCTGGTATCAATAGGCTTACCCGGCCCTATACAGTTATCCCACCAGCCGGGCTTGCGGTCTTCCATACTGTGATAGCCTGCAGCATGATGGTGACCACTGAGGGCATGACAGATCAGCACGGCATTTGAACGCGCTGGATTCAGCTCACCGTAGGTTTCTATCATGAGCTGAAAACTGTCCAGCTGCTCACCACAATTGAGAGGCAAAGACTGATCAAAGCGTATAGCTTTGGGTTCCACCAACCCGACCGAGTCGGCAGGAATCACTTCAGGCATAAACTTCCTGTTTCGCTTTTTTAGCCATGAAACTACCGTATAGGTAGGTCTTCTCCACTCTGACAGGGTGGAGTTCAACAGAACTTTACCTTAGCTCTGGACTGCTTCAATCATGACCATTCAGGCTTGTTATTAATCGTTAAAGGAAAACTCCCTCATACAGGCAAAGAGAGAACCGGAAATTGCAGGCAGTTTATCTGCTTCGTTTTTTCTTGTCAGCTTATCCTGCGGGGATTATCTGACAACGTGCAACTCCAGAGCCAATTCAGTCAACGCCAGAACATGACTTAGAAAGAAGCCTTCAATCTGTCGTGAGCAGAAATGCAGGTGTCGTTCATTAATGTATTCATCAACACTTTGATTGTTAATCAGGGAGGTATAGAAAGCCCGAATCGCCTCATCCTCAACATTCAAGGCTGAAATAATTCTGGCGCAGGGCTGAAAGGTCTTGCTCATCTGGAACTCCCGAAGCAATTTGCTTCTGGGTACTTTTCTTCCTTTGGTGAGTTTTTCTGTAATGAAAAAGCACCACTGGGAAGAACCCGCAAGGCAACAGATTACTCTGCTTTAAATACACCGTACCGATGCAGATAAATTCAACGATTATCTTGAATTAAAACTAGTATAGTCAGGCTTTACTCAAGTATTCTTAATGACAGTAAACTCTTCAGATAAAAACGTGCTATCGTAACTCCCCGCAATAGTGCAAACTATTAAATACTTTTCTCAGACCTCTCGGTGCAAATGTCGTTATGTCTATTGAATCCCTAGGCCAGCTTGAATCAAGACTCCAGAACCTGATTGATAAACTGGAGCTGTCAAGAATGGAAGTAGAAGACCTCAGGTCTGCTAATACACGTCTCGAAGAAGAGAATATTCAGCTCAAGCAGGAACTCACTGCTTGGGGTGAGCGCGTAACTGCGCTTTTAGGCAAACTGGATATTGTTACTGAGGAAGAAGAAGCCACTGAGCAGGAAGCTGTCGCTTAAGAGTTGCTGAAAAAACTGTGGGGCATCCTTGCCCCGCAATTTTATAAAATGGTTACATAATTTCGGCGTTTTCGATGGCTTCCAGAGCTTCCATCCAGGCTTCTTCAACTTCAGCAATCTGACGTTTAAGCTCCGTCTGCCTGACCAGATACTCTTTTAACTGTTCCTTCGCTGCTTCTTCATAGATTGAGGGTGCAGAAAGAAGCTCATCCACATCAGCCAGAGAAGATTGCAGCTCTTCAAGCTGACTTTCGAGTTTTTCTGCTTTTTGCTTAAGGGGACGCAATGCTTTTCGTCTTTCAGCCTCAAGACGTCTTATCTCTTTTTTCTGCTGGGCAGAGCTGACCACCTCGCCCTTTTCTTCGTTTTTATCCTCACGCTGCTCATTACGCTCCTTGCTGCGCAACTGAACCAACCATTGACTGTAATCATCAAGATCGCCGATATATTCGTCAACTCGGCCATCATGAACCAGGTAAAGTTCATCTGTCGTGCTGCGAATCAAATTCCGATCATGGGAAACCAGGATCATAGCACCCTCAAATGACTGCAATGCCATGGTTAACGCAAGGCGCATATCCAGATCAAGATGGTTAGTAGGCTCATCTAACAGCAGCAGGTTGGGTTTTTGCCAGCCAATGATAGCCAACGCCAATCTTGCTTTTTCACCGCCAGAAAAGCCTTGAATGGTTTCAAGCGCCTTATCACCATAAAACCCAAACCCTCCAAGGAAATTTCTCAGTTCCTGCTCTCTGGCATCAGGAGACAGGCGTTGCAAGTGAAGTAAAGGACTGGCATTAAAGTCCAGACTTTCCAGCTGATGCTGAGCAAAGTAGCCAATACTCAAATGTTCTCCCTGGTGGACCTGGCCGGAGATAAGCGGCAACTCTCCCGCAAGGGCTCGAATCAGGGTGGATTTACCGGCTCCATTCGCTCCTAGCAAGCCTATACGGCTACCAGGCTGAATGTTGAGGTTCAATGTTAATAATGGCTTGCCTCCATAACCCAGCTCCGCTTTATCCAAAACCAATAAAGGGGATGACATTTTATTTGCTTGTGGAAAAACAAATGAGAATGGAGAATCTACGTGGGCAGCAGAAATATCCTCCAATCTTGCCAGCGCCTTCAGACGACTCTGAGCTTGCTTTGCTTTTGTTGCCTTAGCCCTGAATCGCTCAACAAACTTCTCCATATGTGCCCGCAGCTTTTGCTGTTTATCATACGCTGCCTGCTGTTGCTGAAGCCTTTCTGCCCGTGTACGCTCAAAAGCCGAGTAGTTGCCACGGTACTGAAACAACGTCTGATGTTCTATATGAAGTATGTGATCAGTAATAGCATCCAGAAAATCCCGGTCATGTGAAATCACTAACAGAGTTCCGGGGTATCGTTTTAGAAAACTTTCAAGCCAGACAATGGCATCCAAATCAAGATGGTTGGTTGGTTCATCGAGCAACAGGATGTCCGATGGACACATAAGCGTCTTTGCCAGATTCAAGCGCATTCGCCATCCTCCGGAAAAGTCTCTGACATTCTTTTTCAGCACATCATGATGAAAGCCAAGCCCATGTAATAGTTGTTCTGCCCGTGAGCGGGCAGTATAACCATCAGCTCTCAGTAACTGCTCATGTAAATCTGCCAGCTTTTCATGTGCACCGGACGCTTCGGCGTCAAAAATACTCTGCTGTATTCGACGGAGTTCAATGTCACCATCCAATACGTAGTCCACGGCATTCCGGTCAAGGGCATCAATCTCCTGAGCCATATGTGCCAGCCCACGCCCCTTATCGAACGAAAGCTCACCCTTATCCGGGTGTAAGTCTCCAGTCAACAAAGCAAGCAGGCTTGATTTGCCACACCCATTGGCACCGACCAGGCCAAAATGCTGGCCAGAATGGATGGTTGTAGATGCATTCTCCAACAGGAGTTTGCCAGACCTTAAAAGGCTGATGGAATTCAATGTGATCATGTCGGGCATTATATGTAGCAAGCCCAGTGAAATCGAATATCTTTAGAAGGGAAAAGATAGAAGGTGTAAAAATAATAAGGGGGAATAGAATTATTCCCCCTTTTCAAGCATCAAATGACCAGCTAACTTACTTCTTTTTAGCTGGAGACTTTCTTGCTGCTGCTTTTCTGGCAGGAGCCTTCTTAGCCGCTACTTTCTTTTTAGCTGCTGGCTTTTTCTTGGCAACTGCTTTTCTTGCTGGTGCTTTTTTCTTAGCTGCAACTTTTTTCTTGGCAGCTGGCTTTTTCTTAGCCACTACCTTCTTTGCAGGAGCCTTTTTCTTAGCTGCAACTTTCTTTTTTGCTACTGTCTTTTTCTTAGCTGCCGTTTTTTTGACGGTAGCTTTATTTACAGTAGTCTTCTTCTTGGCCACGACCTTTTTCTTGGTAGTCGCTTTTTTAGCTGCTGGTTTCTTAGCTGCAGCTTTCTTTGCACTAGCTTTTGCTTTTTTCAGCGCTTCTTTAGCTTTCTCAAGCTTTTTCTTCAGCGCATCGATTTCTTTTTCCCACTTTTTCACCATGTCGACCTTTTTAACGGTCTTCTTGGCAGAAGTTTTTTTAGCAGGAGCCTTTTTAACAGGTGCTTTCTTAGCACTTTCTTTGACTGCAGTCTTCCTTGTTGCAGGCATTGGGTCGTCCCTCGTTTTTAATTTAACCAATCTACTAGTAGTTAGTACATCGCAATAAAAACCGAATAATTTATACCCAGTTTTAATTCCAACATAGAGTGCTTATTCGTCATCTGCAAATTATTTTTTAGCTTTTAGTCTGTTTTTTTTGATATTTTTTTATATTTATCTTTAAAAATATAAACAACAAGACGTTTATTTTTCATGAAAATTACTTTAAACAAAGCATATTTTTATTCCATAGCGTTAAACTGAGCTTGCCAATAAAACAGGTTTACTAAATGATAGGCCTCAGAGCCCGCTGTAGTGAAAAACAGCATAAAAAATCATCAGAAAGAGTGTATTTATGAGATTAAAAGCGCTTGCCAGCGTTACCCTGCTCTCTTACTCCCTATGCTCATTTGCCGCCTTGGAGACAGAAGGCGACAAATTAAGTTATAGCCTTGGGCTATCAATGGCAGAACAGCTTAAACAATTTGAAGGGATCAATGTTGATGCCTTTATTCAAGGGGTTGAGGATAATCTTGGCAACCATAACCTTCAGCTATCGCAGGACCAGGTCTCATACTTTATAGATTTGGCTCAAGTTAAAAAACAGAGCCTGAATCAGATTAACTATCAAAAAGCAGCTCAGAAGGGGCTCGTAAAAAGCCAGCTGTTTCTGGCAGAAAACAGTAAAAAACCAGGTATCGTAGTATTAGAAAGCGGTCTTCAATACCGAATCCTTACCAAAGGCAGTGGCATCAGACCATCCATTACTGACCACATAACCGTTCATTATGAAGGCCGGCTAATAGATGGAACCCTATTCGAGAGTTCATATACACGAAGTAAGCCCGCAACTTTTCAGTTAAACCGTGTAATTGCGGGCTGGACAGAGGGAATACAGAAAATGCCTGAAGGCTCAACCTGGGAGCTGTTTATTCCTCCAAATCTGGCTTATGGCTCCAACGGAATTCCGGGAATCATCGGTCCCAATGAAGCAATTATTTTCAAGGTAGAACTCAAAGATGTAAACAAAAGCAGCTAAATCAAACAAGAGGACAGACTACAGCGTTAAAAATAAAACAGAGCCTGCCCTCATATAGCTCAAACATCATAGTCAATCAGCTTCTCTCGATGGGACTCATGCAGAATTTCAATCATTTTATCTTCAAGGCTGAAACGCTCCTCCAGTGTTTCACCCAATTCTGATACTGCATCCTGAAGCGCCTGGAGAGAACTGATTGATTCGCAGCTATCATTGAACTTCAAACACCTTGAAGTATTCTCTTCAAGCTTTGGCAGCATTGCATGGGCCAGCTCAATCCCACCATCATTAAATTCCCAAGCCTCCTGAATCAACTGCTCATAGACCTCGAAATGACCAGCTGATGCATAATCCACTAAAATCTGGCACAACTCTTTCAACTTACTTGCCACCGGGCGCTTGTCATCATCAAATTGATCCATTCCATTGATGGAGCAGTAAAGGACGATCAGCTCCTGACGTTCATTGAGCCAGCGATCAATAATTTCTGAAACACCTCCCCAACGTTCTTTGGCCGTTTGGCAACCCTCCAGCATGATAGTCAGTTCCTCTTTAACAATTAGATATCTTCTGCGTGAATGGGACCTCGTAAGCGCCTATGTCAGACAGCTCAGATGCTAGGTTATGACAGTGAATTTTTTGCGGCAAGCGTTTATTTTCCTAAAACACAACATCATTTAAAATGCAAGCTTTCCAAGATCATCATGAATTCAATGGCTTCAGGGTATTTTCTCGAATAAATAACAATTTTTTAACCTAAAAAAACACAGTTTAATTAAAAATTATTATTTTAATAACCTGATCCAAGTACTAACAAACTCTTTATTTTCTGAGATTTTGTCATTAAGTGGCCCACATTAATTAAAAACAGGTTCATTCCAATCAAAAAACCTGATCATTTATATTAATGACACTGCATAGATAGAAAATCCTTTTTCTTATCTATTGCGATAGCTGCCAGCCTCCATGTGTAAAATGAATCTCTGCAATACAGTTAATCTGCAGCCATATAATCTTGCAGGAATTCATCAAAGCCTTTTTTATCGTTTCCTTCCCTTGCCAGCTGATCTGCAATAGAACGCTGAGCAACCTGTTCAAAGTAAGATACTCTTTCAGCACTCAGGTTGTGATCAGAGAAGCCTTTGGCGTGTTTCCCGGACAACGACATCATCAGCTCAATGTAGCCAACTCCCTCCGCTTCAATGGCCTTCAGCAACTGAGCAGAAGGAGTCAGAGAGACATCATCCAGCTTTGCTTTTTGAGCAATCAGGCTTGCCATAAACATGGATGAGCCATTCGCCTGATCTAACAACTCTGCAATCGGAGCCATTTCATCCAATAACTGCACGCCCCAGCTTGTCAACGTAATGGGCTGACCTTTCTGCGTCAACTCGATACCTGGTCGACGACCTTCCATTACGGCTGTTTTAAAGTTATTACTGACTTCAACGCACTCGCTGGAATTGATAGAGGCCCCGTTTTGCAGTGAACAATACATCAGAAAGACATCAAGGAAATGAGCATCCACCTCACTCAGCCCAAGCGGTTCAAATGGGTTGATATCCAGACAACGGACTTCAACATATTCTACGCCCTCATTGCGTAAAGCAGTCACTGGCTTTTCGCCAGAGCGAGCAATGCGTTTTGGCCGAATAGTGCTGTAATACTCATTTTCTATTTGCAGAAGGTTGGTATTTAACTGCAGGTATTCTCCCTCTTTTTTCAGGCCAATGGCTTCATAAGGAGGGTAAGGCGTGCGGATAGCCTTGGACAAACTGTCAACATACTCATCCAGCGTGTTATAGCAAATGCTCAAAGAGGATTGAGCATGATTACTGTAGCCCATATCGCTCATACGCAATGAGGTTGCATAAGGAAGATATAGAGACTCTCCATCAAGCGCTTGTAAACCTGACTGTTCACCACCATCAGCAAAGAAGCTTCTGCTAACCACCGGCGAAGCACCGAATAAATACATCAGCAACCAGGAGTAACGGAGAAAGTTTCGAATAAGTGAAAAATAGCCAGCTGACCTGAAGTCACAAGACTCAAAACCTGCTTCATTTGAATGTTGTTGTAAAAGGTCCCAGAACTCCTCAGGCAAAGAGAAGTTATAGTGAATACCGGCAATAGTCTGCATTGGCTTGCCATAACGATGCCAGAGCCCTTCTCGATAAACCGTTTTCATTAAACCGATATTGGAGCTTCCATACTGCGCGATGGGAATGCTGTCATCACCTTCAAGCAAGGGGGGCATACTACCCGACCAGAGCAGCTCTCCGTCGATATGCTGACAGGTATACTGATGAAGCTCCTCAAGGAACGAAAGCGTATCATCAATTCGGCAATGTACCGGCGTTATAAATTCAAGCAACGCCTCGGAATAATCGGTGGTAATGTAGGGATGGGTTAATGATCGTCCCAGTTTCTCAGGATGAAGCTTCTGGGAAAGACGAGCATCTGAAGTAACCCTGAGACTTTCACGTTCGATACCGTGGCAAATGCCACGAAGAACGGAATGGTTAGCATTGGGCTGGAAAAGCTCCAGACGATCCTGATACTCAGTAGCCAAGGTACAGATCCAATAGTAATTAGTACAGGTCTAAGAGCCTGTTCATAAACACGGTTATTGCAAGCAACAGTTTGTGCCCAAGACCATGACAACGCGGCCAAAGCTTCCGACTCTGGAAACTAGTAAGAAAGCCATAAGTAGCCTGATAAAATAGCAATCAGCTTAGCATCTGATCACGTACAGCGAACGATATGATACCAGCCTGATTTTTCTAAATCCCCTAAAAAAAGCCAGACATGAAGCTCTGTCTGGCTTTTTGCTTCTCAAACAACCGTTGTCGTTAATAGCCTTATTACATGATTATTAACGCGACCGATCAGACCTACTTGCGTAACTGCTTTGCATTGGCAAACAAGTCTGCAAAAGTAGCTCCAGAGACCTGCTTTTTACCACGGTTGCTCGATTGACTGGCTTTCTGTGGTTTGCTGCGACCAGCAGGCTTTTCAGAGCGCTCCTGTCGAGGTTGCTGGCGAGCTTCTGCACGCTCTTCGGCCTTATCCGACATTCGCATGGAGAGGCCAATTCGCTTACGGGCGACGTCTACTTCCATCACTTTGACCTTAACAATATCTCCAGCCTTCACCACTTCGCTCGGAACCTTCACAAAGTTTTCAGACAACGAAGAGATATGTACCAAGCCATCCTGATGCACACCGACATCCACAAACGCACCAAAGTTAGTGACGTTGGTTACCACACCTTCCAGTTCCATATTCAGCTTCAGATCGCGAATATCTTCAATGCCATCCTTGAACTCGGCGGCTTTGAAGTCCGGACGCGGGTCACGACCAGGCTTATCCAACTCGCTGATAATGTCAGTAACGGTTGGCAGACCAAATGTTTCGTCGGTAAATTCCGCAGCATTCAGGCCTTTTAAGAAGGCAGAGTCACCGATCAGAGCTCGCACATCGCGGCTTGACTGACTGGCAATTTTCTCAACCACAGGATAAGCCTCAGGGTGCACAGCAGAACTGTCCAGAGGATTATCACCATTCATGACCCGCAGGAAGCCAGCAGCCTGTTCAAAGGTTTTTGCGCCAAAGCGAGTCACTTTTTGCAGATCCTGACGACTTCTGAAGGCACCGTTCTCATTTCGATAGGCAACAATATTGTCTGCCAGAGTACGGTTAAGACCTGATACACGAGACAGCAAAGCACTTGAAGCCGTATTAAGATCAACACCTACGGCGTTTACACAGTCCTCAACGACCGCTTCCAGAGAGCGGGATAGATTGACTTGGCTGACATCATGCTGGTACTGGCCAACACCGATGGATTTCGGCTCAATCTTAACTAGTTCTGCCAGAGGATCCTGCAAACGACGGGCAATGGATACAGCCCCACGGATAGAAACATCCAGGTCCGGAAATTCACGGGCAGCCAGTTCGGATGCCGAGTACACGGATGCACCTGCTTCACTGACAACAATTTTTGTCAGCCCAAGTTTTGGATAGCTGCGCATCAGTTCGGCGGCCAGACGATCAGTCTCACGAGATGCCGTTCCATTACCGATACTGACCAGTTCTACCTGATGAGTCAGACAGAGGGTTGCCAGAGTACCAAGCGCTTCCTTCCATTTCTTCTGAGGAGCATGAGGATAGATGGTGGTATATTCAACCAGCTTGCCAGTGCCATCAACCACGGCAACCTTCACACCGGTTCTCAAGCCTGGGTCCAGACCCAGGGTTGGTCTGAGGCCAGCCGGAGCAGCCAGCAGCAAATCTTTCAGGTTCTTGGCAAAGACCTTGATAGCCTCATCTTCAGAGTTTTCGCGAATGCGGGTCATTAGCTCTGTTTCCAGCTGAGAAAGCAGCTTAACCCGCCAGGTCCAACGAACCACATCTTTCAACCAGTCATCTGCTGCTCGGCCTTTCTGCTCAACCTTCCAGAAATCAGCGACCAGCTTCTCACAGGGGTGGGTTTCACGACGGTCTTCCGGCTCATTGGCAAGGCGGATGTTAGCCTGCAATACGCCTTCATTTCGACCACGGAAAATGGCCAGAGCACGATGAGATGGAGCACTTTTCAGAGGCTCATCATGTTCAAAGTAGTCCCTGAACTTGGCTCCTTCCTCTTCTTTACCCTCAACTCCGCGACTGCTCAGAATACCTTCATTCCAGAGCAGCTCACGCAGTTGTCCCAGAAGCTCTGCATCTTCACTGAAACGTTCCATCAGGATATAGCGGGCACCTTCCAGAGCGGCCTTGGTGTCCTCAACACCCTTATCAGCATCGACAAAGGCAGCGGCTTCAACTTCAGGGTCTTTTTCTGGCGTATTGAAAAGCATATCTGCCAGAGGCTCCAAACCCGCCTCACGGGCAATCTGAGCCTTTGTACGACGCTTGGGCTTATAAGGGAGGTAAAGGTCTTCCAGGCGGGTTTTAGTATCTGCAGAGCGGATATCTTTTTCCAGTTCAGGTGTCAGCTTATCCTGTTCTGTAATACTCTTCAGAATAGCTTCACGACGCTCTTCCAGTTCTCGCAGATAGCGAAGACGTTCTTCCAGCGTTCTCAGCTGAGTATCGTCCAGGCCTCCGGTGATCTCTTTACGATAACGGGCAATGAAAGGAACCGTAGATCCATCATCAAGCAGCTGTACAGCACTGGTGACCTGTTCAGGTCTGGCACCCAACTCTTCAGCTATACGCTGGGAGATACTCTGCATAAAACACACTCATCATGGGAATCAAAACAATAGGATAGTTTCCAGACAATGCTCAGAAACAGCACCGTTTCTGCATCCAGCCGGTAATTAATGCCTATCCTGGCCTGAAAACTCAAGCCATAAAGACACGCTAATGACCAGAGAAAACCGGGAATTATAACGAAATTATATTTCGATAGTCAGCACTGCTTTAACTTGCTGTAAAACCGATGTTTTTTTAAGTCTTTTTCTGATTTACAAAAATATTACAACACTTTTTTACAACAATTCACGTCGCTCAACTTCTTAAAGCTAAAGAACAGCATTATCTGCGGTCATATATTAACACGCTTTCAGGCTTATTTACTCAACGGCAAACGCACCTCAAGCAACACCCACAACCAATAGAATCGGCATTGTTCACCAGCTTACTTTTCTGCCGAGTAGTACTCACTGGCTATCACTTCAGGACTGAAGATTTCACTCTTGATGGACGAATTGCCAGCCAATGACTTGGAGTGGGTATGTCACCGCATCGCTTTACCATGATCCTGATGGCCGTGACACGATCTTTCATCCTGACATCATTCTCATCATTAGCAGGTAGCGATGGTTTTTATTGGCTCTGATTATCCAGCCAAGGCCTGGGTGTTATTTCAGGTCAAACGGTGCCAGTTTGCCTTTAGGCTAGGTCAGCAATTTCTCTGCTACGAATCTCTGGATTTATTTCTCTTCATTATATCTTCCCTGATTCAAAAGCCTGTAACGCAGGCCAATCGGCCAGATCACCGGGTCATTTTTATTATGGTTATATCCGGCCACCCAACATCGGCCTATCCATCTCATAGGCATGGATCATCAGACATTCCCAAGGAACCGCTCCCGGCTCTGACTGCGGTTGTTATTAGCCCCACTTTTCCGCTTGGGTCATCGATCGAGGTTTTACCTTATCACGGTGCACGGGCTTTATCTCCCTGTTTTTCCCCGCCCGGCCAACGGGTCACAACGGCTGAGCACGCCAGGGGCAGTCACTGGATCGATGGGCTGAAACCACAGGGTGCATAATACGCTACCATACTGTCCACTCACTGCGATAAGCTCACCAATATGCACTCGATCCCTGAACGTGACTGGAAAGTCGTCAAACAACTGCACCCGGTTCTACTGCAGCGATACTGCCAGCAGTGCTTCCAAGAGGTTCATGCACTAACCGAAGGAGATGACTGTGACTACCATGATGCCTATCATGCACTTTATGACCTTGTGCATAAACGCAATAAGGCAATGAGGGATCTTTTCGATGGCCTGACCCGAAGCAAGGCCACCCTGATGGTACTGGCGTGGAAAAATAACAACCTGATGACTGATGAAGAGTTCGAGCGATTCAGTGAAGCGACTCAGGCCTTGGTGAACCATATCCACCTGCTCTAAAAGCACTGCAAAAAGCAGCCGGAAATAATGACGGCTACCGCTAAAGCCCGCTCCCCGGGCGCTTATGCCTCGAGCGTTCCGACCTCCATAGCCATCATCCTGGCTGCCTGCATAGCCAGAAAATCTTTTTGCCCCATCGGCGTGCTGGCTATCTGCAGATTCATGACATTGTCTTGTGTAAACTCCAGGCGAAAGTCCATGATAAACCGACGGTCTTCGGCAAACTTCGTGCGCCGTTGCTCAATGATGCCCGAGAGCTTGTTGGCGAGGATCCCATCTGGGTCATCAAAACACTCGTCCAGTTTTCGCTCGATCAAAAAGTCCCATAAGAAATCTTCCCACTCATCATCACAGGTGCCTATGTTCCAGCAACAACAGACCAGTTCGTGAATATCATCAATACCGTCCTGATACCAGCTGGAATTGTAAAGGGGCTCGGCAAAATCGGAAATATGATCCGACATACTGGAAAGGCCGAGGTTTTCCGAAGTATCAACAACGCCATTATTCTGTATATTATCGATCGCGCGGTTGGACACCCTGTTCAGTTTTTTGTACAACTTTTTCCGCTGCCGTTCCTGCTCACGGCGCTGCTTGCGCGTCATTGATGTCAATGTAAATGCCCTCTGCGGTATTCTCGGCCAGACTCCCAGGTACTTGCCGGATGATCAGTCGTGGTGGGCGTGAATCAGGCCAGATTCACTGACTTTCATAAACAGCGCCCTGTGCTCTTTGGCCAACACCTTCAACCTGCGTTTTTTGTGCGGTTTAACCCGTGCAACCGCTAAAGCAATGTCAGCCAGCTCGGCGACACGAAGGTTTGTCGACAGCTTCAGTTTATGCAGACGCGCTATATTCTTCCCGGAAATGTTTGACTGACTCATAAAACCAACGATTTCATTTTCCTGGTCGATTGCACATCGCTCTTCTTCGGGTTTCCGCGAGCACGCTTTGCAGATATGGTGCTTATGCCCTTTGCCAGAAAACTGCTCATTTGGCTTGCTACAGGCACACACCCTGCAGAAGTGTCCCATTAGTTAGCACCTCTTAATCTGTTTTTTCCATCAATGGTTGCAATAACCCACGAGACTCGTTGAGTAATAATCTTCGCTCAGCAATGTCTTTCGTGGTTAACAACTCATGGGAAATTTCGAGGTACCGTTTTCTGATACGGCGAAACTCCAGTGAGCCATACGCCTCAGCCATCCACTCCCGCTCGTCATCCGTGATGGCATGACTGACCGCTTCTGGCAAGTCATCAATATAATCCCGATTCTGGAAGTTGGATGCATGCCAGATATCGTATTCCTGGCCCAGGGGCTGGCCCATGACGTAAGGAATCAGATAAAGGTTATCCAGCATCAGCTTCGCCAGCCTGTAGCGCGCTTCCACTGCCTTGTTCATTCTCAGCAAGGAAAGAGACCAGCACAGTTGCTGGATCGGTTCGCCCGCATCATCAGGGAATTCTTCCTGGTACCAGGTAAAATAGCTCTCAGACTTCTTCAAATCGTTCAGGAGAAAATACAGGCTGAACAGCACGTACCGCTTACCGCTGCCGTCATTGATAAAGTGATGCGTTTTTTTCTCTTTATTGAGTGCCGTTCGATAGCTGGAAATTCTCGCTTTCAGCTTTTTTTCAGTTTCCGGAAAGATAAACATATAAACTCTCAGACGGTGATTCACAAGGAGCACTGGTAGCTGACCGCTAATGGAGATCACTCAGGCATCATTTCCTGTTCATAAATGCTGTCAAAGGTTTCCAGCCCCTCATCAATAGCGGGATCATCCTCATCGCCACTGGCTATCCAGGCCTGCATATACAGCTCACGGGCGTACTCGTACAGTGCCTGTTGAACTTGCCGCTGACTCAACGGGTCTGCCATCGTAGAGACGACACCATTAATCACCGTTTTCAGCATGGGAATGTACTGGGCATCATCTTCACACTCGTTCTCATTGCGGTGATGCAATCGAAGGATAACGGCTTTGCCAATGGTCGTGGCGGTTTCGGTCTGGATAGACATAGGGTTTCTCTTTAATAAACGTCTGCTTGTACAGCGGCCCGATCAAATCGAGGGAATTGCTAAACCCAAAGAATCTCAAGTTGCTACGCGGCGATATAAGAGCGAAGCCCTGGGAGCTTAGATGAACTAAGTAACCGGGCCGGCGTTCCAGTGAGTAATTGCAGCCAACAAAGCAGCAACTTCATTCAATTAACAATATGAAGCCCTGCCTTCTTGTTCACCCTGAAAGACAGCCTGATTTTACTCCCTCTCCAAAGGTGAATCGAGCTTCATCACTGTAAGCCTTCAGATCGAAATCCAAAGGGCGGTCGAAGGCCTGAGATGTTGAACTGGCTTTGATCATCCTGTGCAAAGCGAGAATTCGATCATCCTCATACCCCTTGAAACGGCAGACCAAATACAACCGTGGCCCTTGTTGAGCTAACCCAAGTGGCATGATCGATTTCTCTTTTACAACACCACCCGCATTCCTGTAGGTAAGTTCCAACCAGCAGTTGTTATAAAGAGCACAACTGACCTGGTTAAACACCCCTGAATTAAGCTCTGGTGGTAATAATGGCTGTGTCTCTGGTGCCACAACCACCTTAGATAGCCACTGAACCTCCTTCGTTGGATCCTGGGTATGGCTGATATTTCGGTTGGCCTCTTCAAAAAAGCCAGACATGGAATCCATCAGGCTGCTGGGCAACAGATTCTTCAAGGTTTTGTGCGCCATTTGAAGGATCAGCGACTCTTGAATACTCAGAGAGTTCACCGTAAAGCCCACAGCCTGCTGGTTCCACCGGTAACCATAAGGCTTACTGCGATCATCCATATCAATAGGGAAGTGATTGCTTTCTACCAGAGACTTCATATGCCGCTGAATGGTGTGGATATCCCGATCCAACCCGATCTCAGCCAACTGCTGCTTAAGCTCCAGGGCAGTGATCCACCAGCTTTTGGGGATTCGCTTCAGCAGCTCAATAATGAGAATGGTGGTTTCCAGGGAGGTTTGCCGCTTATTCATCTTATTGTCAGGCTCCATAAAATGGATGTACGATAGAAAGCACACCTCAATGCTTTCCCGCATCGCTTTCTCAGCTCAGAAACCCATCATAAAACACCCCTGCGACGAGTTGTGTCGCATGTAAACCAGAAATTGATTTTTTTTTCTAATCCTTACTTCGCTAAGGCACAACTACCGCCTTAACCTTCATAAGCGTACAATGTTTTCCTATCCCATAAATTCACCACTGAGCTATCTGATCCCATGCTCCCCGGCCTCAATGGTAGGTAACGGTAAAATCCACGGGCGGTAGCGTAAATTTTTATCAATTACTGCAAAGCACCCTATGGCAATCAAAAAATCCGAACTGTACTCATCTCTCTGGGCCAGCTGCGACGAGCTGCGGGGCGGGATGGATGCCAGCCAGTACAAAGACTATGTGCTGGTTATGCTCTTTGTGAAATACATCAGCGATAAATTTGTTGGCCAGTTCAGTCCGCCGGTAAAAATCCCGGCGGGAGCCACGTTTGCTGACATGGTGGCATTGAAAGGCAAGCCCACCATCGGCGACGACATCAATAAAAAGATCATCATTCCTCTGCGTGATGCCAACAACCTCACCGGCCTGCCGGACTTTAACGATCCGGAAAAACTGGGCAGCGGCAAAGAGATGGTGGAAAAACTCACCAACCTCATCGCTATTTTTGAAAGCAAAGATCTCGACTTCAGTAAAAACCGGGCTGATGGTGATGATATTCTTGGCGATGCCTATGAATACCTGATGCGCCATTTCGCTTCTGAAAGTGGCAAGAGCAAAGGCCAATTCTATACACCAGCGGAAGTCAGCCGTATTCTCGCCAAAGTGATTGATATTGAGAAAATCGACAGCCGTGGTTACTCCGTGTACGACCCCACCTGTGGTTCCGGGTCATTACTGCTGAAAGTAGCGGATGAAGCCGGTGAGCACGTCTCACTGTACGGTCAGGAGAAAGACGCCACCACCAGCGGTTTGGCACGGATGAACATGATCCTGCACAACAACCCGACTGCCCAGATCAAGCAAGGCAATACGCTGGCAAACCCGCTGTTTTTGGATGGCGACAACCTGAAAACCTTCGACTTTGTGGTCGCCAATCCGCCCTTCAGCGACAAGCGCTGGGGCAGTGGTGTGGATACCGAAGACGACCCACACTTCCGCTTTCAGAACTATGGCGTACCACCGGCCAAAAACGGCGATTACGCCTACCTGCTGCACATTATTCGCAGCCTCAAAAGCCACGGCAAAGGTGCCTGCATTCTGCCCCATGGTGTGCTGTTCCGTGGGAATGCCGAAGCGAGTATTCGTCAGTCATTGGTGGAGCGGGGTTATATCAAGGGCATTATCGGCCTGCCTGCCAACCTGTTTTACGGTACGGGCATTCCTGCCTGTGTCATTGTTCTCGATAAAGAAGGCGCCAATGCTCGCAAGGGCATTTTTATGGTGGATGCTGGTAAAGGCTTTATCAAAGACGGGAATAAAAACCGACTGCGGGAAATGGATATCCACAAGATTGTGGATGTGTTCAACAAGCAGATCGCCCTCGATGGCTACAGCCGTATGGTGAGCTATGACGATATTCGCAAAAATGAGTTCAACCTCAATATTCCCCGCTATATCGACAGCTCGGTTGTGGAAGATATTCAGGATATCGACGCTCACCTTCACGGCGATATTCCCAAAAGTGATATTGATGCCCTGCAAGACTACTGGCAGGTATTTCCGAACCTGAACAACACCTTGTTTGCCACCGCCGCACGATCCGCCGATTACTATTCGCTTCAGATCAGTACCGAGGTGCTTAAGCCCACCATTTATGAACACCCTGAGTTCGTGACTTACATCAAAGAGATGAACCAGGTGTTCAATGGCTGGAAAACGGCCACGCAAACCTACCTTAAACAGCAGAATGATGGTTGCAAGCCCAAGGAGATGATTGAGGAGATCAGTGAATCACTTTTGGGTGCCTACACTGGCAAACCGCTGCTGGACAAGTACGACGTTTACCAGCACCTGATGAACTATTGGGCAGACACCATGCAGGATGACTGCTACCTGATTTCCGCCGATGGGTGGGAAGCAAAAACCTACCGCATTATCGAAACCAACAAAAAAGGCAAAGAGATCGATAAAGGCTGGACCTGCGACCTGATTCCCAAATACCTGGTGATTAACCGCTATTTTGCCGACGAGCAGGCAGCCATTGACCAGCTGATCGCCAATAAAGAACAACTGGAAAGCCAGCTGGAAACCTTGCAGGAAGAGCACAGTGGTGAAGATGGCGCATTGAACGACGTTGGTAGCAAAGCGGATGCCAGCGAAGCCCTTCAGGATGTCATTGAGCTGGCATGGGCGATGCTGGATGCCAATAGCCACCATCGTTATGCAGCCCTGCAACAGCAGCTGGAAACAGCCATTGTTGATATGGCCGAATTGAAAAACGACGGTTTTCTGGATGCCCTGAAAAACAGCAAGGGAAATATTACCGCCAAGGCGGTGAAAGACCGGATAAAGCAGAGCAGCGACCGGGAAGAGCTGGATGTTCTGGATGACTACCTGACCACTGAAGCCAACATCAAGGCCTGGCGCAAAGCGTGCCGTACGCTATTGGCAGAAGCACTGGAACAGATTGATCTGGCCATTCACCCCAATGAAGAGCGGGACAACCTGAAAGAAATTGTGGTGCTACGCCACTACCTGGAACTGCTGGATCAGATTGCGGCTGCAAAAAAGGCCGTTAAAGAGGCAGAACAGAAACTGGACAAGCAGCTCTATGCCCATTACGACCAACTGACTGAAGAGGAAGTCAAGCAGCTGGTAGTGGACGACAAATGGCTGATGACCATTGATCGGGATGTGCATACCGAGATGGATCGCATCAGTCAGCGACTGACCCAGCGGATTAAAGAACTGGCGGATCGCTATGAAACACCTTTGCCGCAATATAACCAGCGGGTGATGACACTGGAACAGGCGGTCGGTGAACATCTGGCGAAGATGGGGTTTGTATGGAACTGAAGCCGGGGTATAAGCAAACTGAGGTAGGGGTGATTCCGCAAGATTGGGATTTGATCGACCTTGGGGAAATCTCAACAATATCCCGTTTAGCAGGAGCGGAATACACGAGCCTATGGGAAGAAAGCGATGATGGAGAAATAATTGCACTTCGTGGCTTTAATATAGGCAAAAACAGCATTAATCATGATGAAATTGTGAGAATTAGCAGTGAGCTTTCTAAAAAGTTAAAGCGCTCCAAATTATGCAAAGGAGATGTTGTTTACCCTTGTGTGGGTACAATCGGTAATGCAGCTGTTATTTATGAAGATAACAAGTATCACATTCAGCAAAATATCGCCCGAATTACGCCTAATAAAAATGCAATATTATCGGAGTTTTTGGTTCATTACTTGACCAGCTCACTTGCGGAAAGAGAGGTCGCTAGATTTAATGCAACTTCCAGTCAGCCAAATGTATTAGTAAGCAGCCTCAGACAATATCGTGTTCTACTTCCAAGAAACTACAAAGAGCAAGAAGCCATTGCCAAAGCCCTGAGCGATATGGATGCCCTGATTCAGTCGCTGGAGCAGCAGATCATCAAAAAGCAGCAGATTAAGCAAGGGGCTATGCAGACTTTGCTTAATCCTTATGATATGCAAAACATTCTGAAGCCTGGTTGGGAACAAAAATCCTTTGATAAAGTTTTCAGTATTGGTCATGGGCGAGACCAGAAAGGCATTATTTCAACTGATGGATGCTTTCCTATCCTTGCAACCAGCGGAGAGATTGGTAGAACAAACCATTATCTATACGACAAACCATCCGTATTGATTGGTCGGAAAGGAACTATTGATGAGCCTCAATATATGGATACGCCATTTTGGACAATTGACACTCTGTTTTATACAGAAGTGTTCAAACCAAACAATGCCAAGTTCCTTTTTTATCTTTTCTGCCTGATCGACTGGTATGCCTATAACGAAGCGTCTGGTGTACCTAGTTTAAGTGCAAAAACTATTTTGAATATTAAGGCTGCTATGCCCCCAGCTGACGAGCAGAACCGCATCGCGGACAGTCTCACTGAAATGGATAATGAAATTGCTGAGTTAGAAGCCAAACTCACGAAAAACAAACAACTCAAACAAGGCATGATGCAAAACCTGCTCACCGGTACCGTCCGCCTCGTTTAACAATATTTTCCACCCTTTGATCACCGGCAGTTTTCTTATAAATGACCTGCCGGTTTCTTCTGCATGGCATCAAGGAGAACCCCATGACTGGCTCTGGCGCAGTAACCAAACCCGAACGGGCCACCCAGAACCGAGTGGTGCGACTGTTTCGCAATCAGCTGGGCTATCACTATCTGGGTGACTGGATGGAGCGCCCGAACAACCGCAATGTTGAAGATACCCTGTTATCCCAGTATCTGGCTCGCAAGGGTTACAGCCCTGAACAGATTTCCAGGGCGATTACACAACTGAAGGGTACGGCCAGCCAGCAGAATAAGAGTTTGTACCAGGCCAACCGAGATATTTATGAGCTGCTCCGTTACGGTGTGCCGGTGAAAGTGGAAGCAGGAAAGCCAACTGAAACCGTCCAGGTGATTGACTGGCACAACCCTGAAGACAATGACTTTGCCATTGCTGAAGAGGTGACCGTTTTTGGTGAACGGGAAAAACGCCCAGATGTGGTGCTGTACGTGAACGGCATTGCCGTGGCGGTGCTGGAACTGAAAAACAGCCGGGAGTCCATCGGTAAGGCCATACGACAAAGTAACACCAACCAGCGGGATAATTTTATTCAGTCCTTCTTTAATACCATTCAGTTTGTCTTTGCCGGTAACGATTCGGAGGGGTTGAAGTACGGCACCATCCTGACGCCGGAAAAGTTCTTCCTCACCTGGAAAGAAGATGAAGACGACAACAGCGGTTACAAGCTGGATAAGTATCTGGGAAAAATCTGTGAGAAACGCCGGTTTATTGAGCTTTTGTACGACTTCGTGCTGTTTGATGGCGGGGTTAAAAAACTCCCAAGGGTGCATCAATACTTTGGGGTGAAAGCGGCACAGGAGCATATCCGTCGGCGGGAAGGCGGTATTCTCTGGCACACCCAGGGCAGCGGAAAAAGTATCTCCATGGTGTTGCTGGCCAAATGGATTCTGGAAAACAAACCCGACGGGCGGGTGCTGGTAATTACCGACCGGGTTGAGCTGAATGACCAGATCAAGCGGGTGTTTACCGATGCCGGTGAGACCATCTCCACCACCAACAGCGGTCGTGACCTGATGGCACAGCTTGGGCAAGCCAAACCTCGTCTGATCTGCTCGCTGGTGCACAAGTTTGGCCGCCGGGATGTGGATGACCTGGATGCTTTCATCAAAGAGCTGGGCAAGCAAGGCAGCCACGCGGTGGGCGATATCTATGTGTTTGTGGATGAGTGCCACCGCACCCAGAGCGGCAGTTTGCACAAGCTGATGAAGGCGATTCTGCCCGGTGCCCTGTTTATCGGCTTTACCGGTACGCCGCTGCTGAAGAAGGATAAGGCCACCAGCCTTGAGGTGTTTGGTAAGTACATTCATACCTATAAGTTCAACGAAGCAGTAGACGATGGCGTGGTGCTGGATTTGGTGTATGAAGCGCGGGACATTGACCAGCGAATCAAATCCCAGGCCAAAATTGATGAGTGGTTTGATGCCAAAACCAGCGGCCTGAACGATTACCAGAAGGCAGAGCTGAAAAAGAAATGGGGCACGATGCAGCACGTGTACAGTGCCAAAACCCGTATGTCCGTGGTGGTGGGTGATATTATTCTCGATTTTAACACTCGTCAGCGCCTGAAAAACGAGGCCGGTAATGCCATCCTAGTGGCGTCCAGCATTTATGAAGCGTGCAAATATTATCAGTTGTTTCAGGAGACCGAGCTTAAAGGCAAGTGTGCGGTGGTCACGTCTTATAATCCGCAGACCAAAGATATTGTGACGGAAGGCACCGGCAATAATACCGAGACGGACAAGGAGTTCGTGTTCAAGGTGTATGAGCAGCTGCTGAAAGAGGTTAAGCCGGATGCGGGCAAGACCAAAACCGAAACCTATGAGTCCAGGGTAAAAGCACTGTTCACCAAAGAGCCAGCCAACATGAAACTGCTGATTGTGGTGGACAAGTTGTTGACCGGTTTTGATGCGCCGAGCTGTACCTACCTTTATATCGATAAGTCCATGCAGGATCATGGGTTATTTCAGGCGATCTGCCGGGTCAACCGTCTGGATACGGAAGATAAGCTGAACGGCTACATCATTGACTATAAAGACCTGTTCAATAAGGTGGGCAAGGCCGTAGCGGTGTACACCAGCGAACTGGATTACGATGACTTCAAGGAAGAGGATTGCGAAATTCTCCTGAAGCAGCGGCTGGAGGAAGGCCGAGAGCGGCTGGACAACGCCCTTGAAGCCATTGAAATGCTGTGTGATCCGGTGCTGCCGCCCAAGGGTGACCTGGAGTATCAACATTACTTTTGCGGCAATACCGAGATTCCTGAAGACCTCAAGGCAAAGGAACCTTTGCGGGCCTCACTCTATAAATCAACCGTGGTGCTGATCAGGGCTTACGCCAATATTGCTGATGAACTGGCAGCAGCGGGTTATAACCCTGACCAGATCGAGTATATTAAAGAGCGGCTGGATTTTTATGTAAAACTGCGGGAGATGATTCGCCGATGCAGTAATGAGGTGATTGACCTCAAGGCCTATGAAGCGGATATGCGCCATCTGATTGATACCTATATTCAGGCGGATGATTCGGTGGAGATTTCTCCGTTCAAGGATATGCCGCTGATTGATGTGATTGTGAGAAGTGGCATTGCCGAGGCCATACGAACCGTACTTGGCCAGCTGAAAGGGAATCAGCAGGCGGTTTCTGAGGCCATTGAGAATAATGTTCGTAGCCGCATTATTGAAAGCCAGCTGAATGACCCGGCGTATTTTGACAAGATGTCTACACTGCTCAGTGAGCTGATCCGCCAGCGCAAACAGAATGCTATCGAGTATGAGCAGTACTTGAAAGAGATTGCCGAATTGGCGAACAAGGTGGCTACCGGGCAAAAGGATGACCTGCCTTCCTCGTTGGATACACCGGCCAAACGTGCACTTTTCAGTAACCTGGGTGAAGATGAAGCACTGGCACTGAGGGTGGATGCCGCCGTTAAAGCAAACCTGATGGATGACTGGCTGGGTGACCCGGCAAAAGAGAGTTATATACTGAATGCTTTGTATGACATTTTGCAGGATGAAACAGAAACCTGGCGTGTCTTTCATATCGTCTCTGCTCAACAGGATTATTTGTAAACGTGAGAAACATGCAGGAGCATAAATGCCCGGATTAACCTTGGGAGGGATCGATATTGAGGTGGTTCAGAAGGATATAAAAAATGTCCATCTGAGTGTTCATCCTCCTGAAGGCCGGGTTCGTGTCTCTGCACCGAAGCATATCGATCAGGATACTTTGCGGGCTTTTATTATTGCCAAGCTGCCCTGGATCAGAAAGCAGCAGCAGAAACTGCAATTGCAGGAACGGGAAGCCCCAAGAGATATGGTCGGTGGAGAAAGCCATTACTATAACGGGCAGCGGTATCTTCTGGAGATTGTTGAACGTGAGGCGCCACCGGAAGTGGATTTAGGACACCACACCATCACCCTGTATGTTCGGCCGGGTACTGACCCGGACAAACGTCTGGCGGTTTTGCGGGAGTGGTATCGGGCAAGGCTGAAGGAGCGGCTACCGGCGCTGATTCAACGTTATGAGAAGCTTATGAACGTTCAGGTGGCCGAGTTTGGTGTTAAACAGATGAAAACCCGATGGGGTACCTGTAATCCGGCCGCCAGTCGGATTTGGGTTAATTTGGAATTGGCAAAAAAGCCTGCATCCTGCCTGGAGTATATTGTGGTGCATGAGATGGTGCACTTGCTGGAACCATCCCACAATGAACGCTTTAAACAATTGATGACGCAATATATGCCGAACTGGCGGTCTTACCGGGATGAACTGAATAGCTTGCCGGTGCGGTATGAGGATTGGGGGTATTGATGTCTCTGGTCTGTTATGACATGACCGGGAGAAACCTTATTTATTATGTCGAAAATTGAAATTACTCAACGAGAAATGGATCGGGCGTTTAGAAGTCACCATGAAGCGACTCAGCAATTGCCATCTTCCGTAAACCCTTCCAAACTCGTGTGCCTGTTTTATGCAGTGGAGTGCGGATTGAAGTCACTTATTATGAAGCGTGAAAACCATAAGACAACCAGTGGCATTAACAATTACGAGTTTGAGCACAACATCAACAAGATGTTGAATCATCTTCGCTGTGGAAAACAGTTGAGGTTACCTGTCAATATATCTCTTGATACAAAAATTCCGGGTATCCAGCGTAATACTGAACAGAGCAGTTTGAATCAGGTTTGGCGATATGGCGTTAATATCAGAAAACCGGAAGATCAGACTCATATCACTCAAACTCTCACAAATATCTGTAATTGGGTTAAGGAGCAGCGTTAATGAATCTCTATAGCTGGCTGGATGCCGAACGACTGCTGGCATCCAAAACTCAGAACTTCACACGCTTTCCCGAGGGTATTGCCGATATCCGCGCTTACAGTGAAGCGATCGAAATTGACCTTGAAGGTGATGATCAAACCCTAGCCTATGATTTTGTAAAAGCCGTATTTGGCAATAACTGGCAGCATGATGAACGGAAAATAGAGCTGGCCTATGGCTCACAAAGCTCGATAGATGTTGAAATCATTACTCAGTGTGAAGAACATAATGCACGCCATCCAAGACCGCTTTGGAAAGATCTTGGTTATGATGGTGCAACGTCAATACTGCCAAAAAGGCCTGAACCTTTCAAAGGAAAGTGTAAAGTTGCAGCATTTCACTCCTTCAAAGGTGGTGTTGGTCGTACCACGTCGTTACTGACCTGGTTTAAGGCGCTTCAGGTAAATTTTCACCGACCTGATAATCAGCAAAAGAAATTAAAAGTTCTGCTCGTTGATGCTGACCTTGAAGCGCCGGGCCTGACTTATTTATTCAAAGACAGCGATAAACCGGATGTATCATGGATTCAGTTTCTTGAAGCCAGCCACTACCCGGCGGTTGATGAGTCAGTCATGATTGATACCTTCGCTAAAGAACTTGATCGGTTCACAAAAAACAACGTCGGTTTTGAGTACTGCCTGCTACCTGCATTTTCGGGTACCAATGAATCCGGCATGGCTCAGTTAATGAATATTTCTGTTCGACCAGAGCACCTGGCCCGGTCTTATGAACAACCCTGGCGTTGTACCGATATGCTGCAGAAACTGGGTAATCGGCTTCAGGCGGATTTGATCCTGATTGACTTGAGAGCCGGACTCAGCGAACTCTCCAGTCCGCTGCTGTTTGACCCAAGAGTTGAGCGTTTCGTGGTAACTACGCTGGCAGAACAAGCCATTACGGGTACAGAATTTATTTTGAACCGTCTGACATCTTTGGCGAATAATCAAGAGTGGCATAAGCAGTTTGGTGAAAAGACCTTAGACCCTCGCGTCATCACTACATTTATCAATGAAGAGTTCAAAAAAACGGATCAGTACAAAGTTGGTCTGGAACGACTGACCGCTGCATATATGCCGGATACATACGCTGACGAAACCGCTAATGCCACTGATGGTCTTGAGATTATTGAAGGTGAATTCAGTTCTCAATTGTTGAATCTCGGAACCTTGGACAGCGCCCTTTCGGTCATAGAACACGCTAGCCCTTTGCTCAATGAAGGTTTGAACTGGGCTAGAGACTTCTTTGATGCTGAGAACCTGCAACTAACTCAAAATAGGGATGCCCACGCTTTAGAGGGAGACGAGAGCCCTGCAGGTAAACTCTATGAATTAAGCTCACAGCTGGTTTATGCCGAGCAGGGTAAAACGGATAAATTGCTGTTAACGACCCCTCTACGCAACCTTGCACAGCGACACGCCAGCAGTTTGCCTCAGATTGTTTCGATTGGTGCTAAAGGCTCTGGTAAAACCTTTAACTACATTCAGTTATGCCGACGCAAAAACTGGAAAACATTTCTGGAGGAAGCGGATATCACCGTAGATACCAGTCAGTCTGCTTTGTTATCCAGTACCTTTATTCTTCCTTTTACCCATTCAAAGAATACGGTTGATGATGCTGAAGATGCAATCAACAACGCTCGACTTTCTTTCTACAAAAAAGCAGGCGTACAAGACTCATTTAAACAGAGCAAGTTCTCAAGTATTAAAGATGCAGCTTTGCGAGACCCGGAAACCGACTGGCTGGCATTTTGGGAAAAAAATATTATTCACCTTCATAATTTGGGAGGTCATATCACCGATTTTGAAACCTTAAACGAGGAGATGAAAAAACAGGAACTCCAGACCATTGTCGTTATTGATGGTATTGAAGATCTATTCTCGGAGGTGGGTGACTCTGCACAAGAAGCACTGGCTGTGAAAAACCTTCTTGAACTGCCCAACCGGTTACGTGAAATACGCAACTGTGCTCTCGGTATTGTTATCTTCATTCGTGAAGATTATGTAGAAGCAGTCACGGCACAAAATCTTGGTCAGTTTGTCGAACGTTATGAACCTTATCAGCTGCAATGGGATGCGGATGCGTTTCTGCGACTGGTTTACTGGACCTGTGGACAGGCTAGTTTAGCGTTTGCACAAGACCCGGTTGCCAATCTGACAACACGTGAAATATCAGTAAAACTCCATCAATTATGGGGATTAAAATTAGGTAGCCCTTCATCTCGGGAAGCATACTCTGTACGCTGGGTCTATGCGGCATTGTGTGATCTGAAAGGCCGTCTACAGGCAAGGGATGTTGTTCGCTTTTTAAAATATGCCAGTAAAAAAACTCGTGATGCAGGCAATGTAAACCAATGGACGGACCGGGTTTTAATGCCTCAAGCTATGCGAAACGCCATGAACGAATGCAGTTCAGAGAAAGTCCATGAGGCAGAAAAGGAATTGGCCGTCCTGGGTGACTGGATTAAAAAATTAGCTAACGTTGATGCCGATAAGAAAACAATTCCATTTTCAGCAAAAGCGATTGGTGCGAGCATGGAACAGCTTGAGAAATTAATAGAATATGGCATTGTCTATGAGGATAAAAAGATTACAGAACCCCATCGCTACTACCTGCCAGAATCTTATCGGCAAGGGTTGGGATTCAACATGTCCAAAGGAGGTCGACCAAAAGTTCAGGCGATGTTAAAGGACTCTCTGGGGAAAATCCCGGTTGATCCATAGAGGCTTCGATAAATTTGTATTTCACTATTGAATTAGCTGGTTTGCACCAAATAGGTACCTTCTGATCGAGAAAGTGAAATGCATATTTACGGCTCTGTTCCTGATAAATGTTGTGATTTTCTGAAATCCACGCCCCCTAGCACAATGCGATTCAGAAGGAGTGTTAGGATATCTTGATATCACGAGTCTGAAAAACAGCAACAACATTTAATTAGAACTGAGCCCGTAATTACTCTCTATGCAAAATCAGCATGTTTCATATTTGCCGGTGACTAAGTTTGAAAATTATGTCCGAACATTGATAATATCCCCCCACTGAGTCGTATAACAGGGACTCAATGCCTGCTGGTTCATATGCCACTGCTGAGAGTT
>OODV01000113.1 GCA_900299555.1 uncultured Endozoicomonas sp. | reverse complement strand
TCAGTCCTTTGACAACAGGTTTCAGGAAAATATCAATTGGTGTGGTGAAAGACAGATACATGCATATTGCCCACCTTTTTTACGCCCTCAATACTCTCAATAGCAGCTTTTATCTTTTCAATATCTATACTACTGGGCACACCCTGCATCAAAATAACAATACAGCGTCTCAACAGGATAACGCCGTTATAGATGACATAGATTGAAATCCCAATCGTAGCAATCACATCAAAAATATAGAGCTGGTAATTTATGATCAAAATAGCAGCAATAATGACGGCCAGAGAGGCTATAGCGTCTGATGCATTGTGAATGAACACAGCATTGATATTAATATCGTTCCTCGCTCCCGCGTTGTAGGTCAAGCATGTAGTCGTGATATTAACAACCAGAGCGATACCCGCAACCAAAAGTACAATCCAGCCATCAATCTCAGTAGGGTAGAAATATTTGCCGACCGCCTCAAAAATCAGATAAATGCCTACGACCAATAAAAATACACTGTTTACTAAACCGCCAAGTACATCAGCCCTTTTGTACCCATAAGTCATAGTTTTATCTGCTGACCTGCAGCCTATTTTACGTGCAATCACAGCAACAAGAATGGCTCCTGCATCACCAAGGTTATGTATTGCGTCTGCAATTAAAGAAAGGCTACCGGCGACCCCTCCCCCTACCACCTGAACACCGCTCAAAAAGAGCTTAATGAATATGGCAAGATTCAGTTTTCCATCACCAACGGAGTCATGATTATCATGCTGGCCCATGGATATTTTCTCAACATTTACAGAGGTTTAATTGTAGTCTGTCGTACAAAACCGGCCGAATAAAAAACAACTGACCGCACCTGACAACCCAATTGCTTGCCATGTCTTTATTTTCCGGAGAATAGAAGAAAATTTATAGCCACACACCGTTTTCAGACAATAAAAATATCTAAAAAATCCTGCAACATCAGCAGATAAAGCCTAAACAGGGCTATTACAAAAACAATTTATGATGTTATATTGTAAGTTCCCTTTGCTGGTAGTCTGAGGGCTCGGTTCTCTTGCTGAGATAGATTCAGGCAGAGATATAAGGGGTAAAGTGGCAAGGACGACACTTTTTATGAATAACCATAAAAAAAATGCCAAAAAATAAAACAACAAGGGTTGCAGTTTCCCAGCAGTTCCTTCAATGTAATATTTGAAGGATTTAAGCTGTATGGAAGCGACCAAGAAGGAAATGGAAGCTATGCTGGTAGGTACAGTCAAGTGGTTTAATAACCCCAAAGGGTATGGATTTATCCAGGCGCAGGAAGCGACAGAGAATCAGGATGTTCTCATTCATTACTCTGTCATTGAGATGGACGGCTTTAAAACACTGAAAGCGGGCCAGGTAGTCAGCTTTGAGATTGGCCACGGCCCTAAAGGCCTGATCGCCACAAAAGTCTTACCAGATAATGGCAATGGGACTGGCGGTGAAAGCACTCAAGGTGCAGCGACACAGGAAGAGTCTTACTCTGTTTAAATATGATTTAAGCTGTCCGAATGCTCTTTTAAGTCGAAAATAGCGTGTAATTCTCCACAATTTCATCTGTTGTGGAGAAACACCTATTATGACAAAAGAATATTTGTTGCTATTATTTCCAGTCAGTCTTTTATAAAAAAGAATGTCTGGCTGTTCAGGCAGCTGATCAGGACTGCTCTTTCCTATTGCTCATACTGGTTATTCTTACTGGTTAAAAGCCAAAAGTGCACTCCTGCATCGCCAATGATTAGTCATACATGTCTTCGCCCTCTCTAAGCCTGGTTTATAGAGAGTCCGTTGTTGACAGAGACACGTTTGTAATAATTCGTTGACTCATAAATCCAATACAAGGTAGTGCAGTGCTGCTGGACAGTTTCCCTCTCGTTCTCTCGGGCTCTTTTCTTATTGTTACAGCGATTGCCTGGTATCTCTGGCTCACTTTCAGCCCCTTTAAAGCTAATACAAACATGAACTTGCTTGAGCAAGACAAGCGCGCTTTTCTAGGCCAGCTGGATATTGCTGTTCGTAGCCACCTGATGGTTCTACCGTCCCTACCCATTGGCGATGTATTGAAATCCGGAAAATGGAACAAAACCTCAACAGCACTTAATATCAGAAAAAACCGCCGGTTTGATTTTGTCCTTTATCATCGCCGAAAAATGGAAGTCTGCTGTGTTATCAACCTGATTCCCTATAACACAAAATCAAGCGCAAAAGAGTTCAAGCTATTACGCCAGCTTTGCAAGGCTGCAGAGTTACCTTTATTGGAATACGATATGAAGCCCTGGCGTGATGTTACCGAGCTGCGTCGCACCGTTCTTTCCACGTGTGGCATTGAGGAGGAAGGTACTCCAGACTACGAACTACCAGCCCCTAGAGAGGCTGTTGTAAAACTGGAAACCATAGTCAATCCCGACTGTCCGAAGTGCAATAGCTCAATGAAACTGAGAACAATGAAAAAAGGTTCGCAGGCAGGTCTTGAGTGCTGGGTATGCAGCACCTATCCAAACTGCAAAGGCGCCAGGATGGTACACTCTTGATAAAGATAGCAGTACCTTCATATACGATAGAGCTGCTGCTCAACGATCTATAAACCAGGAGCTTGTAGGGCTGCCACAGACCTATAAGCTCCAAAAGCCATCAAGAAAGTGCCAGTACCACCGTTGCTAATGGTGGCAAGGTCAGAGAAAGACTGTAAGGCTGATGATGCATTGGAATCTCTTCAGACTGCAGTTGCTCACCCGTTTTAACACCACTCCCACCAAAGCACTCATCATCAGTATTCAACAACGCTGCATACTGCCCATGCTCTGGAACACCAATACGATAGTCATGACGAACAACCGGTGTCAGATTGCATATAACCTGAACTGAACGCCCATCACTGTCATAGCGACGAAAAGCCAAAACACTCTGACTACTGTCATCACCAGTTGTCCAGGCAAAACCGGGAGCATCCAAGTCCTTTTCATACAGTGCTGGTTCACCCCTATGAAGGTGATTAAGTGCTTTTACCAGTCTCTGAACACCCGCATGAAAGCCTTCTGAATTTTCAAGCAAACTCCAGTCAAGCGCTGCATTCTGGTTCCACTCTTTATGAGTACCCAGCTCAGCACCCATAAAGAGTAACTTCTTGCCCGGGTGAGCATACATAAATGCCAGATAAGCCCGCAAATTGGCAAACTTCTGCCAATCATCGCCGGGCATACGTGTCAGGATAGTACCCTTACCATGAACCACTTCATCATGGGACAGAGGCAAAACAAAGTCTTCACTCCATGCATAGACAGTACTGAAGGTCATCTGAGCATGATGATGCTGACGATAAACAGGATCTAACTTCATATATTCAAGCGTGTCATTCATCCACCCCATGTTCCATTTGAAGTCAAAGCCAAGCCCTCCCTCACTGACGGCTTTGGAGACACCAGGCCAGCTTGTGGATTCTTCTGCAATGGTCATTACATCAGGGAACTTACTGTGAACCTTCACATTAAACCTTTTCAAAAAGGCGACAGCTTCAAGGTTCTCATTACCACCGTGAATATTGGCCTCCCACTCCCCGTGGTTACGCGAGTAGTCCAGATACAGCATGGATGCAACAGCATCGACCCTGAGCCCATCTATATGAAACTCATCAAGCCAATACAGAGCATTACTGATCAGAAAATCCTGAACCCAGGGCTTACCAAAATCGTAAATACACGTCTGCCAGTCAGGATGCCAGCCACGACGCGGATCGGGGTGTTCATAAAGCGATGAGCCATCAAACCTGGCAAGCCCATGCTCATCAATGGGGAAGTGGGCGGGCACCCAGTCCAGAATTACACCGATTCCTTTCTGATGGCATTGATCCACAAAATATCGGAAATCGTCTGGTGAACCATAACGGCTGCTGGGAGCAAAAAGACCGACCGGCTGATAGCCCCAGGAATCAAACAACGGATGTTCTGACACAGGCAACAGCTCAATATGAGTAAAGCCCATGTCAGTAACATAGGGAATCAGCTCATCAGCCAGCTCGCGGAAACTGAGAAAATCATTATTCTCTTTCCTTTTCCATGAACCCGCATGCACTTCATAGATAGAGAAGGGCTGCTCTTTATCGTCCTTTTCTTTTCTTTTACTCATCCATACCTGATCTTTCCAGGAATAGTTTTCGATGCCCTGAACAACAGAAGCCAATCCCGGCCATTGCTCAATATGCCGTGCAAAAGGATCGGTTTTCAACGGCAACCGATTACCATGGAAATCACAGATAGCATATTTATACTGGTCTCCAGGCTGCAAGCTAGGGATAAACAGACGCCAGATCCCATCATCTGCACTGGCCATTGGATGCAGCCTGTCATCCCAACCGTTAAAGCTACCCACAATACTCACAGATCTGGCATAGGGAGCATAAACCTTGAAGAGAACGCCCTGAATATTCAGTTTGCTGTTTACCTTATGGGAAACAACTTGAGCACCAAGATGACGATACAGGCTCTCTGACTCGATATCAGACTGAGTCAGAATATACTCGCCAAAGAAGTAAGGATCATACAAAAGAAAGCTATGGCCATTTTCCCAGTGGACATTTAACTGATACAGAAATGGCTTTTTTCTTCGGGGCAAATGCAGTTCAAACACACCCGCCTCATTACGACTCATGGCCCCGAGCAACTTGCCTGAGCGGTGGTCAAAAACCTCAACCTTCGCTGCGTCAGGGCGCCATGTACGAATGACCAACCCTTTACCCGATGGATGGGAATGCAACCCCAGCTCATCAAAAGGGGTGGCACAGTGACCTTTTGCCAGGTCCGACAATACAGGCACTACTGGCACCTGCAGCGATGGGGATGATGTGGATGAAACTGCGATATTCATAACGTTGTTTTTTTCAGTGCTGCGGCGGCCTGCCGCCAGAGTAAGATTCAATTTCTCTCGTTTTTTTCGAAAAAATGCCACCGCAACGATACCCGCAAGATGCATTGTGCCTTTTTCAACACAAAACCTTCATCTGCAATGCTGCGGTAGCCTGATGACGAGAAGACCGACAGGCAACCGGCCCCCCGCTTAATCAGATGAGAGCGGATCGATAAACCCCAAGGTAATCCAGAGCCGACTGCTCCCAGGTAAATGATGCCAACATAGCACTGGTAATCATGCTACTCATGGTTTCACTATCCTGATATACCACCTTTGTCTGCTGGAGACACTGGTAGAGAGCATCCTGATCTGCCGGGCCAAACATAAAGCCTGTCGCATGGTGATTATTATGAGATGCATTAGAAGGCTCATAACCAATAACAGAATCAACTAGACCACCAACCGCTCTGACAATTGGCAATGTGCCGTATTTCATGCTGTACATCTGGTTAAGACCGCAGGGCTCAAATAGCGAAGGCATCAAAAAGAAGTCAGAACCTGCTTCAATCAGATGAGCCAGACTATTGTCATAGGCTTCAACAAAGCGGCATTTATCAGGAAAAGCACTGACCAAATGGTTCAGTTCAACAGCGGTTGCCCTGTCACCCGACCCCTGGAGAACAACCTGAACATCGCCCTGCAAAAACTGCCACAGAGCAGGAATCAGATAAGCAAAGCCTTTCTGCTCTGCAAGACGACTGACCAGACCATACAAAGGCTTATCTTCCACTACCGGTAACTGAAGTCTCTCCTGCAAAGCCTGCTTACAGGCAGGCTTCCCGGAAAGGTCTTTCAGAGAATAGTTCGCTGGTAATAAGTCATCCGTTTCAGGATTCCATTCCTGATAGTCACAACCATTGAGGATACCGGAAAAGTCCTGTTTTCTACGCCCAATGATGTGCGCAAGGCCATGAGACCCCAGGTCAGTCTGAAGCTCTTCAGCATACCTGGGACTGACAGTCGTGATTTTATCCGCAAAGGCAATGCCGCCCTTCAGCAGATTAATATGTCCATGATCTTCAAAGAAATCAGGATTATACCAGTGACGATCGATACCCAGGACATCAAGCAAGGCACTGTCAGTATGCTGCTGATAAGCACCATTATGAATCGTCAAGACCGTGCGCGTACCGGAGTAGAAAGCGTTACCTGCTTCATGGGTTTTCAGGTAATACGGCAGAAGTGCTGATTGCCAGTCATGACCATGAATAATGTCAGGCTGAAAGTTCAAAATCTGACAGGCCTGTAAAGCTGCCCTGCAAAAAAAAGCAAATCGTTCAGTGTTATCACCAAAACCTTCACCCTCATGGGTGTAAAGGCCGCTCCGGTCAAAGTAATGATTATGCTCAATCAGGTAAACCGGTACACCTTCAAACTCACCCTGCCGTATAGCAAAGCCCATCCTGTATGAAGTGCTGCAATGTGGATTAATATGAACTTCACCGGAGCCAACAACATCCGTTGTCAACGTCTCCAGAGCCTGACGATAGGCAGGCATAATCACCCGGACATCATGCCCGAGTTTTTTCATCCAGGGCCCCAGAGCACCGGCCACATCGGCCAGCCCTCCGGTTTTGACAATACCTGCCAGCTCTGAAACCGCAAAAAGGATTTTCAAATCAGAAGCCAACTTTTGCTCCCCTGGGAATCACCACCAGACCAGACTCAGTGACCTTGAATCGTTTCATGTCTTCTTCCCGATCAACACCAATACGGGTTCCTGGCGCAATTTCTACACGTTTATCAACAATAACCCGATTCAATATCACACCCTCACCAATGCTGGTATTTGGCAGAATAACCGACTCAGTAATGCGGGCGTTATCACCAATTTTCACATTATAACCAACGACACTTCGATCCATATGTATGTCGTTAAATACACAGCCAACACCCACCATGGAGTTATTGATCTGCCCCTCCCGTTCTTTACGACTGAAGGCAATCAATGCCGGTGGGTAGGGTGGAATGTAGGTACGGATTGGCCAGTCCTGATTATGCAAATCAATAGGAGGTTCTCCGGAGAGCAAGTCCATGTTCGCTTCCCAGAATGAGTCGATTGTACCAACATCCCGCCAGTAGCCATTGTTTTTTCCACCTGGAACGGCATTCTTAGAAAAGTCATAAACCATGACTTTTGCCCGCGGATACAGTGATGGAATAATGTTTTTGCCAAAGTCGTGGTCAGAGACTTCATTGGCATGATCATCCAATAGCTCTTTCACAAGGCAGTCTTTGGTGAAAACGTAATTCCCCATGGAGGCCAGAACAAAATCCGGATTACCAGGAATCGTTTTCACATTACTCTTTGGTTTTTCCGCAAAACCGATCATGCGTCCATCTTCATCCACTTCAATAATGCCGAAGTGATGGGCTTGATCGACAGGCACTGGAATCGCTGCCACCGTCAGGTCAGCACTATGCTGCTGGTGGTACTGAACCATATCCCGAACATCCATGGTATAAATATGGTCGCCGCCAAAGACACAGACCAGGTCAGGATTGTGGGACTCAATGTGATTCAGGTTCTGATACACAGCATCGGCTGTTCCCTGATACCAGTCGCTGCCTGTATTCATCTGTGCGGGCAATGTATCTATAAACTTGTCCGCCAGACCTGCTATACGCCAGCAGCGCTGCAAATGCTTACTCAGCGAGTGGGATTTGAACTGAGTAATCAGGTAAATCTTGTGAAGATCTGAATTCACAAAATTACTCAGAACAAAGTCGATAATTCGATATTGTCCGCCAAAAGGAACCGCAGGTTTTGCTCGCATTCCAGTGAGTGGAGCAAGCCTGGACCCTTCTCCCCCGGCCAGGATCATGGAAAGGACTGATGCCATGGTCGTTTTTCCTATTATCTGTAATTAGTTCTGAATGTTTGTTTGATGGTCAATCCCTGACCCGGTCCGGACGTGTCCAAACATATAGTTGCATCCGGAAAATCCCCCACTTACCTGAAAGCCAACACCCCTATTGCCAGTTTCAGAATAAGTAATTTTCATATCTGGGCATCACAGCCCATACAACAGTAGCGAAGAAAACTTACACGCCATTAGCCTTAAAGACTTCGGCGACAATCTCCTGAGCTTCACTTTGCAGATGGGAAAGGTGATCCTTCCCTTCAAAGCTTTCAGCGTAAATTTTATAAACTGCTTCGGTTCCGGAAGGTCTTGCTGCAAACCAGCCACGCTCAGTGACCACTTTCAGGCCACCAATTGCCGCACCATTTCCAGGAGCATGGGTCAGGCGAGCAGTAATTGGATCCCCTGCAAGCTGTTCTGCCTTAACCTGTTCCGGGCTTAGTGCAGACAGCACTTTTTTCTGGGCATCATTAGCAACAGCGTCCAGGCGTTGATAAACCGGGGCACCATACTTGCGGGTAAGCTCCTGATAATGCTCCCCTGGGTCGCGACCGGTCACAGCCGTGACCTCTGCTGCCAGCAACGCCATGATGAAACCATCTTTATCCGTACACCAGGTGTTTCCATCCCGCCTCAGGAAACAGGCCCCCGCACTTTCTTCGCCACCAAACGCCATTGAACCTTCAGACAGGCCATCGACAAACCACTTGAAGCCAACCGGCACCTCAGTCACTGTACGACCCAACCCCTTTGCAACGCGATCAATCATGGCACTGGAAACCAGCGTCTTGCCGATGGCCGCACTTTCAAGCCATTGAGGACGGTGAGTATAGAGATACTGGATAGCAACTGCCAGATAATGATTTGGATTCAGTAATCCATGACCTTGGGTCACAATTCCGTGACGGTCAAAGTCAGGGTCGTTGCCAAAAGCAATATCGAAATCATCTTTGAGATTGATTAGCCCGGCCATCGCAGAGGCCGATGAGCAATCCATACGAATCCGCCCATCTTTATCGAGGTGCATAAAGGAGAATGTCGGATCAATTTTCTTACTCACCAGCGTCAGATCAAGGCCGTAACGCTCAGCAATAGGCTCCCAGTAATGCAGACCTGAGCCACCCAGCGGATCAACACCGATTCTGAGTTTTGCACTGGCAATGGCCTCCATATCCAGAACGTTTTCCAAATCACTGACATAAGGTGTGATGAAGTCGTATTTATGCACCTTACCGGATCTGAGCGCCTGTTCGAAAGGAATCCTGTTAACACCGTGGAGGTTATCAGCAATCAGCGCATTGGCACGCTGCTCAATCCAACCCGTAATATCACCACCAGCAGGACCACCATGGGGCGGGTTATATTTGAAACCACCATCTTCAGGTGGGTTATGGGAAGGTGTAATGACAACCCCATCAGCCAGTTTACGGTGGCTGCGGTTATAGGAAACAATGGCATGGGAAATAACAGGAGTGGGTGTATAGCCGCGCCCCTGATCAATCATCACATCCAGGTCATTAGCAGCAAACACCTCAACGGCACTGATTAACGCCGGTTCAGAAAGAGCATGGGTATCCATGCCAACAAAAACAGGACCTTCAATACCCTGAGCACGACGATATTCACAGATAGCCTGACTAACGGCCAGAATGTGGGCTTCATTAAACGAACCATTGGTAGAAGTCCCACGGTGACCCGATGTACCGAAGGCCACACGCTGGCCACTCTCTGCCTGATCAGGTCGGATAGTATAATAGTCACTGACCAGCCGGGGGATATTAACCAGAAGGTCATCAGTTGCGGGTTGGCCTGCAAGCGGGTGCATGGCGGTTCCTCAATAATAAAATGGCAAAAAATGCTCAGGTCGGCTGACAGCAAAAACAACTAAAACTCTATAACCATGAAAATGCAAAGCATTCACCATTTTTGAAAGATAAAAGTCAGTTTACATTTACCGATCATGGTTATTTTCTATACTATTACCTCAAAACGGCAGATAATAATTCGACCATCTTGCAGAAATTAACAGAAACAACCGCCATCCAACACAAACAAAAGCAGAGCATCAGTCTATAAGCATTTGATAATGCTCACGATACCGACTATTTTATACGGATGCATTGCCGTTTATTACTGATTTAATCCCCCACCAAAACTGTGAGATAATGACCTGTTATTCAGATCAACTCTTTAACCACAGCAATGCTGTGCCCTGACACTTCATACCAACCCTGATTCAAAATCATCTCCTCCCGAAAAGCCTCTTTATTTTCCAGCTCAGTGGACAGGATTCTCTGCCACCGAACCGGGTGGCCTGTATCTGGTAAATTAAAGCGCCGGGTATCAATCTCATTGTTTATCAACAGCACAAGACTGGATTGACTATTTACTGGACATCGATACCGCATAACCAGCGAGTGTCCACGCTCATCTGGCAGCATAGCCGCTGTCAGTGGGATACCATGGGCGTTATACCACTCAAGCTCTGCGCTGTGCCATTGAGCGCCACGACCATTAACAACCGCAGCCATGTAACGAATGGCCAATAGCTGTTCAGATTTACGTAAACGGAGCAGCTGAGCTGTAAAGTCCTGCAATTCGGCCCCATCGCTCTGTTCTGGAGCACCCACCAGCCATGACCAGTCAACCCAGCCAATTGGATTATCCTGACAGTAGGCATTGTTATTACCATGCTGACTATTACCAAACTCATCCCCCGCCATCAGCATGGGGATACCTCTGGAAAACATGACGGTTGTCAGCAGGTTCTTCCGAGCACGAAGTCTGAGCTTACGAATGTTTGAGTCATCAGATGCCCCTTCCACCCCGTAATTCCAGGAAAGGTTATGTTGATCACCATCCCTGTTGCTCTCACCATTAGCCAGATTATGACGATGCTCAAACGACACCAGGTCGTTTAGAGTGAAACCATCATGGCTGCAGATATAGTTGACACTACCAGCAGGTCTTCCCTTACCAAACAAATCTCTCGAGCCCGTCAGGCGCCAGGCCAGATCCACAACCTGGTCTTTATCACCGCGCCAGAATGACCGAATGCCATCCCGATAACGGTCATTCCATTCATGCCAGTCCCTCGGGAAGCCTTTTAAACGATAACCATCAGGACCCAGATCCCATGGCTCCGCTATCATCTGGCGGGAAGAAAGTATCGGATCCTGAAACACTGCCTGAAAAAATGCACTGTGAGCATCGAATTTCCGATGTCGTCTGGCCATTGTAGGGGCCAGATCAAAGCGAAAACCATCAATATGATATTGTTCGGCCCAATAGCGAAGACTGTCCATCACTAACTTGATGGTCTGAGCACTGTCAAAATTCAGTGTATTACCACAGCCACTATAGTTGGTTGTGACCAGATGGCCGCCATGATGATCCAGCAGATAGTAATCCTTTTCAGCCAACCCTCTCAGGCTGAGGCTCGGACCATCGGAACCTGCTTCACAGGTATGGTTGTACACCACATCCATCACCACTCGAATACCGGCACGATGCAGTTCACGAACCATTGTCTTTAATTCGTTTACCGGGTCATTAATAGCATAAGACGGTTCCGGAGCCATAAAGCAGAGCGGGTTATAACCCCAGTAATTTTTCAACCCCAGCTTACGAAGTCTTGGTTCACTGAGAAAACTGGTAACCGGTAATAGCTCAACAGTATTGATTCCCAGGGCCTTGAGATAATCAATAACAACAGGGTGGCACATGCCCAGATAGGTTCCCCTGATCTCTTCAGGAATGTCTGGATGCTGTCGGGTAAATCCTCTCACATGAGCTTCATAAATAATGCTTTGCTCATGAGAGATTTCTGGCCTGGTAACAGATTGCCAATCAAAATAGTCATCTCGAACCACAGACTTCGGAATCAGGTGACCATTATCCTGATCATTAAACAACCAGCCATTTCGCTCCTTACCAGAGTAATCATAAACAGCAGGTTGCCAATTAATTGCCCCTCTGACCTGCCGGGCATAAGGGTCAACTAACAGCTGGCTGATATTAAACCTCAACCCCTCATTGGGAGCCCAGCGGCCCTCAGCCCGAAAGCCATAAGCCTGCCCTTCCCGTACACTACCAACAAAGACATGCCAGATACCTTTTTCGGGGCCATACATAGGGAGGCGCTGCTCAATTCCTGAACTGTCAAACAGGCAGAGCATCATTGCCGACGCTTCCGGTGCGTAAACAGCAAAGTTTACACCTGTAGCAGAAGCAGAGTTCACAAGATGAAACTGCTGATCCAAAAAATTAGCACCGAGGAAGCGACAACTCCCAGGACCAAACGATTCTATAGTTATTTGTGGCTGGTTCATGAATCAAAAAATATCAACACATTGAGATTTTTGAATCTTAATTTGATTCACAAACAATAACTACCATCCTGTCGAATATCCTCTTTATTATCGCTTAGAGATTTAATCACTCATTCATTGCGGACCAGTGGCGTATTGGTCATTTGAACACTGCTTCAGGTTAAATTTCAACCATGCGACAAAACGTTAAAAAGCAGGAATCAGTTAAAAATTAGCCAGCCTCAATAAACGGTGATGTATCAAAACTGTTGATAGTGGTTTCGGAAGATAAACTCCCCGATAACCTTATCATGAATGTCTATTGATCTTGAGAAGCAGATAGTCCTTCTGGCTAACCGTTTCAAGCAAGTTCTCAAGGTCAGATTCTGCCGCTCAACCCGCTGAGTAAAATACTCTCCAATGATATGTTTATCTTCTGGTAAACAGGATGTATATGGCTGCCAGTCATCTGTGCAGTAAAAACTGACTTTGAAGCGGGCCAGACGCTCCAAC
>OODV01000435.1 GCA_900299555.1 uncultured Endozoicomonas sp. | reverse complement strand
GCTTTGACCACTGATCGGTTGGCCAACAAGATTTTGGAATTTATACACTTTCAACATTTGAAGGCAACATAGCCGCGAGAGGGCGTGTCAAAAAAATATTTTGTCCTTCGGTGGCAACAGATTTTTTTGAGTAAGGCAGATGCCGTTTAAAATTACAGGAGTTCAAAAAAAGCAGGTTACAAGACAGTAGTCTATGATCTTATGTGACATCAAAAATTCTTCTTTGGCTTGATTATGTTTGGAATCTATCTGCATTTATTAGAACAGGTCTTATTCCTGCAAGTTTTGGACTGGACTATTGTCAGTTTTACCATATTACCAAGCCTTATTGTGTTGAAGCTGGCTGTTATTCTTAGGGTTAAAGTTCTATCTTATGCAAGACTTTCCGTAGTTGAGTAGACTGGCAACTTAAGTTGCTTGTTTTTCAATAAATCAATCAGCTATTTCTTCAGCAGACAGAGACTGTAGTTGGGAAAATGTGTGGTTAGGAAGAACATAGCTCCTTAAGCTCCACGGGAGGGGGAAAGTGTTACCCTCACATTTGATCCACTACCCTTTCTGCAATACGGACAGGAAGAGTAATGCGAGATTAGTTTTTTAAATGGCGCTGGCCGAATGGTTTTGAATGCCCTCTTTGTTGTTGCCGGGAGTATTGCACCCTTAAAACCCGAGAGCTCTATCAATGCAACCGCTGCCGCCATCAGGCATGGCTGACCAGTGGCACCATCCTGAAAGCTGGCAAACTGCCCTTTGTCACCACGTTTTTGGGCATGTTTTTGATGACTAAGACCAAGAATGGCATATCGGCCCTGGCACTCTGGAGACAATTAGGAATTTTTTATAACGTCTCATGGCGCTTAAAGTACAAACTCATGCAGGTAATGAAAGAAAGGGATGGCAGCCGTCCTCTGCAGGGGGATGTGCAGATGGATGATGCTTACTGGGGTGGTAAAAAACATGGAGACAAACGGGGGAGAGGATCTGAAAAAAACACCCCTTTGTTGCCGCCGTGCAAACCAACGAAGAAAATCACCCGCTATATATGCGATTCAGTATGGTCACCATTTTCCGGAAACAGGAGTTGGAATTCTGGGCGAGAAAGCACCTTGGTAGTGATACCTGCTGCGTTGTCAGTGACGGACTCGGTGCATTCACAGGAATAGCCAATGCAGGATACCCACATACTGCTGTGGTGACAGGTGATGGTCACGAATCGATGGATAATGATTTTTTTACGTGGGTCAACACGAGGATCGGTAATGTCAAAAATTCCTTGAAAGGCAATTACCACAGTATTAATCCGAAGCATTTACCAAGATACCTTGCTGGATATTGTGATCGATTCAACCGGCGCTTTGATTTGAAAGCAACGGTATCAAGGTTGGGTTACATAGCTGCACGAACTTGTTCGGCGCTGTTACAGATAATAGTGGAAATACGGTTGAATCACGAAAACGGCCATTGAGTGACAGTTCAGACACTTCTCTGGCACCCAGGAAACAGGAAAAAAAGGGGCATCAACTATCAGCGAGAACAGCGCCAACTTGTCCCATAACAGCAAGGCTCCTCAAGCAGGTTGAGGTACAGTGGTAAACAGGTAATATTATGAATAATATTTTAAGTATCTTTGATTTAGACGAAGTGAAGGGCATGTGGTTTGAGTATTACAACTCTATTATGTCATACAAAAAATATATCTGTAAGGAGTGGCTGTTTGGTGTTAAAAAATTAAGTATTAGTGACTCTTTTCCTGATATACATAAATTAAATAAGCATTTAAGTGATGAGGTATCACTGAAATTAACAAAACCAATCGGAAAAAAAGAATGGTTTCAAATGCTTTCTCATGGTTTTTTTCCAGTTCATTCAAGCGTTAGATGCAAAGATAACTTACATCATTCGGATTTTCCGGATTTCTTTCATGATATTTTAGGACATTGTCCATACTTAATAAATTCAAATTATGTTGAAAGTATAATTAGCTTTGCAGAGCTTTATATGTTGTCAAATAACATTCAAAGAGAAAGACTGGCTAAAGCATGGTATTATTTTCATGAGTTTGGAGTTATAAAAGAAGGAGTTGATATTAAGGCATATGGTGCTGGGTTAATTTCATCAAAGGCTGAAATAGAGCAAATGATTAGTGGCAATATAGAATTGGTTGGATTTGAATATGGGAAGTTGTGGAAGTTTAGGGTAACTCCAGAAGGCAATCCGGAAGTTTTATTTCTATTCAATTCTTTAAATGATTTGATTGAAAAATTTAACGAGGTTGAATATTATGCTCTCTAAAAAAAGTATAAGCCTAATTGATGAATTGTGCGATCTTCTTAGGAAAAAGTTTGATTACCTGCCAGAGTTTGAAAAATCTAACGGGGAAATTGATCATATTTTATATAAACTGGTTGATCGACTAGAAGATAATGATCCCTATTTTCATCCAAACTATATTGGTCATATGTCGAGTTATGTGCATGATGTTGCGATAGTAAGTGAGATGCTTGCTATGCAACTAAACCCAAATAATCATAGTTATGATGGGGGGCGGGCAACAACAAATATGGAGTTAGAATGCATTAATGAAATAGCAAATATGTTTGGCTGGAGAAATGTACAAGGGCATTTAACAAGTGGCGGCACTATTGCAAACTTAGAGGCTCTTTGGGTTGCTAGGGAACTTGGCGCAACTAAAATAATGGCAAGTAAAGAATCTCATTTTACACATAAAAGAATTTCTAATGTTTTAGGTATGGATTATGTGCCTATAGATATTACAAAAAAAGGTAGAATGAGTATTAATTCTTTTGAAGAAGCAATTAGATCTGAAAAATATCCAAGAAAAGTTGTTGTTGTAATAACTTTGGGTACTACCATGTCAGGAGCTGTTGATCCTTTGGATAAAATTGTGGCATTAAGAAGTAAATATAATTTTTTCTTGCATGCTGATGCAGCATACGGTGGCTATTTTTCATTAGTCAGAGAGTTTTTATCACTTGATTCAAGTCGAGCTTTTAATGCTGTATCAGGGGTTGATTCTATAGTTGTTAATCCTCATAAGCATGGTATGCAAGCGTTTGGTTGTGGTTCAGTTATTTTTAATAATAAGAATAACTCTGTTTACGAACATGATTCTCCATATACATATTTTGATAACAGTGATTTTCATTTTGGTAAAATTTCACTAGAGTGTTCAAGGTCTGGTTCAGTGGCTGCTGCGTTATGGGCAACAATGCAGGCTCTCCCTTTGACTGAGGGAGGGGAGTTTTCTACCTCATTAGTATCAAGCCTTCGTGCAGCTCAAATTTTTTCTGATTTGATTGATGATAGTCTCCTATTTAACTCTGTGTATGGTACCCCAGATCTTGATATCGTGGTATTTTATCCTGACATGCAGTCATCAAATGAGATTTCTAAGGCATCAAATTTTATCTTTGAGACTGCTAGAAAACATTTAATTTATCTTGCATTAGTCGAGGTAAACACTATTCAACTTGGATTTAGCTTTGATTCTAGTGTTGTTTGCTTGAGAGCTGTGTTCATGAAAAAAGAGCATGAGGGCTTAGTTCTACAGTTCTTTAATTTAATACAGGATATTTTGAATGAATATTTTGAAGTTCATAAGCTCGAAAATTTCAAGGAGTAATTAATACAGGGCTTACGCACCAATAGCAACTTCTCTGAAGCCCATGGTAAATAAAGGGAGAGAAGTTTGAGCAACTTGAAAACTATGCTTGGTGGAGGTTCAGAGGAGTTGATAGTGCTCTCGGTAGATAAATTCTCCGATTACT
>OODV01000517.1 GCA_900299555.1 uncultured Endozoicomonas sp. | reverse complement strand
CTGGCGGCAAGGGTTTTATCGTCATTCATAAGCTACCTCAGTCTTATTCTCAGGGGTGTTCACAGTCATGCATGAGGTAGCGGAGTTATCCAGTCGGTCAGGGTCTTTATTTTGTGTTCTCTGACGCTTGCGGAGGATGGCTGAAGCTATCAGGGCTGCAATTTCATCCCGGGGGCTGAGGTCCCAATCCTTGAGTGATAATGATTCGTCCATAATGGTTTGCCTGATGTGTCTGAGAAGTTCTTTATTATTGTTCGTCACCGCAAACACTGAGTAAAAGGGCAATTTGGGGTGATTTGTCCCAGATTGGGAAGACTGTCATCTGATGGCATTACGGGTTCCCTGTTGACTCGGAAACTGTTTATACATACAGTGTTTGTTCGTTGATGTTAAGGAACAACAAACACAACAAAAGGAGTCACTATGCAGTCCGTTCAGCGCGTTCTGCGTGGTGCCGATTTGGAGTCTGATACGCTTTTCACTTTGTGTGGTATTGATCTGCAGGCTGTCTCCCCGGGCACAACACGTATTATTTCACCGAAAGAAGTGATGCATCATGTCGTTCAACTGAATGAGCATCAACAGGCAAAACTTATCCGTCTTTCAGCCCGGATTGAAGGGATGGCTGATCAGCTTGGACAACAGGTATTGAATGACCTGTGCCTCAACCCCACCGAAAACCCCTACGACAATGCACTTCACTTATTGGCTTGTGACGAGAAGAACTTTCGTAAGGCAGAAGAAATCCGCTATGTCGAATTCCACCGTTACCAGTCAAGGATGTGGGAAGGGTTCTACCTGACGGAACCCGTGCCACTGGATATCGGGGTTGATTTATCCGATTTTGAACATCGGCTCAGAGATTTTTTCAACCAGAACAAGCTGGTCTGTCGCCGTCAGTCCAGAAAGCGCTATAACGATGATGATGAGATCCTGGAAGTGTTGCAGTTCATTATCTATCGGGAGGGGCTGCCCACGAGCTTTGAAGTGCTGGATGAAGAGGGTAAGGATGTTATCGTGGAAATTATTCATCCTGCCCGTGAATACGCCGTCACCTATGAACCACAGACGGGCATTATTGAACTGTATGCGGATACAAAAGATCTCAGGGAACAGCTGAAAACGGGATTCTGTGAGAGTGTGCTGAAACAAACGGTGGACCCGACCAGAATCAAACTGCGAAAGGTCAACCTGGAACTCTTTCGTAACAAGCCCGATTTTTCGAACGCCTTTGAATTGCGCCACGGTATTCAGGAGGTCATTGTTAAAGAAGTTGAGTTACAAATACGCCCTCATAATGGCATTAAAATCATTAAAGCCACTCCCAGGAAATCCTTTCAGTACGATGCCTACAACAGTTGGCTGGAAGCGGGTGACCTCCTTCCGTTTGATGATCAGACTTTTAACCTACGGGCGGTTACTCTGGCTTTTCGCTGTGATGAAACAGAGCATCTACCGGAAGAAACCATACTCGTCAGGTTGAAGGGACCTAATCACTGCAGCCTCAGAGACCAAAACCTGAGAGAACGGTATATCAATCACGATATGCTGGTGAAAATGGGCGTGTTCTTACCGGAGGGCAAGGATGAAGCGTGAGGTATTGAACTACCTGGTCAGAGCATTTGAAGCCAGAATGCAGAGTGAACGGATCAGCGAGTTGAAGTTCGATTTTCCCGACTGCTGGCAGGAGATTATTGCCAGCGAAGCGTTGATCCCGAGAGGCGCGGCACAAGACCGGCTGATTCGGGTGGATTACGATGACGAGGATTCAGACGGCTATCGGCAGGTGTATAGAGAGAAAGATGAGTTCGTTTATTATTACAACGGACGCCATGTTGTCTCAGACGACGATATGAGAATGTATGCCTTTCGTCCCGATTGGTTTCCCCGGTGGTTGAGTACCAGTCTTAAACTGACTGAGCCAGCATCCCTTCTGGATGACCGGCTCTGGTGCCTGGGGGAATTACAAGGTGTCACTGTCTTGTTGGCCCGTGGGCTTCGACAAAACCTTGATGAGGTTCTTGATGCTGTGGAGTCACAGGCACTTTCATCAAGCCTGTTGATTTCAAGAAATCTGCCATCCACTAGACGACTGGCACTGCCCCCGGGATGTCAGCTGATAGAGCTGAGTGACGTGTTGCCAACCAGGGGGCCGGTTCGAGTCGATTACCACCACTTTCTGTCGTACATCGATCCGGTTCAGGCACGGTTGGAGCGTGAAGGGGTTCTGTGGGATGAGGTCAATGGTATTTTGCGTGTGGTTGGGCATGA
>OODV01000136.1 GCA_900299555.1 uncultured Endozoicomonas sp. | reverse complement strand
AACTTTCGTTTCCTGAAAAGCCCGGACTTTCTGGTCTCTTCACTCTATCTGAAGAAACCGGAGCGCATTGAAGCGCTGTTGATGGTGATGACACTCTGCCTGATGGTCTATGCTGCTATCCAGCACAGAATAAGGTACGAACTGAAAAAGCGGAGTCGTGTGTTTCCAAACCAGAAAAAGAAGCCCTGCCAGAATCCAACAGCAAGATGGGTCTTCTTCTGCTTTCAGGGGATTAATGTATTAACGGTCAATAATCAGGAACAGCATGTGGTCGGTTTGAAGGAAAAGCAGTGGACGATCATCCAAATTTTAGGCATTTCTTACGAATCGGTTTATTCCTGATAGGGGTGGTGAAAGACAGTCTGATAATTACTTATATTAAATGCTATTTCTTTTAAGTTACTCGACAGTTGTGTTATCTTTCTATCCGCATCAGAGAATTTCAGAATTTGTTCTGGTATATCAAATGGTACTTTACCTACAAATTTCACTCCTCCCGAACTTTCTAATGCATGAGATGTTTGCAGGGTATGGGGTGACTGTAGAGCTTCTCTAAACCTATTTCCTTTAACCAGCGGAAGTTTATTTTCAACTACTGTATGGGAATGAGCAGTTTCTAAGAAATCTGAGCCAGTCTGGCTTATTTGAAAATCAGCCGTATCTTTACTTTCAAGTAAAGCAGGACCAACTTGTTCAATTGCTTTTTTTTGCTCAGCAAATGAAATCTCTTTATTATTTATTTTTATCTGTTCAGGAACTTTTACCCTTGAAGGTTTATGGGGAAACATGGTTTCTTTAGTTGATTTCAATGATTCAGCGCCTAAAACTTTATTTTTATCAGCATAGTCAACACCTCGTTCAGATGAGACTGAAATGGATCTTTCCACAACAGGCGTCGATTCCACTGAAGAGCGAATATCAGAAAAACTTATATTGCTACGTCCTGGAATGCTGAAGAACTTCTCATGTTTAGTATTCGGTGATTTTATTTCTGTAAGATTTGGAGCTGATTCTGATAATGATGGTTTTGAATATAATCCAGTTATACAAGATGATGGTTCCATAAAAAATACCCTTTAGTTGATTCCAAGCTAATTTAGTTCATAACACCTAAAAAAACAGGATGAAGGGTCAAATAAATGATGCTGCCAAATTAGATAATGAATCAGAGCTGTTGATCTGATATGTTACCCCCTTTTTTATGAAAGTAGCTGTCCATCAGAGGGGGAGGGCCTTCGAAAATTCAGCCAAATAACGCACAGTTAACTGACCTCCGGCAGAGCCGGAGGCTTATTTGATTAAGCCCTCTAAGGGCTTTAGTTGCGCCCAAGGGCGCTCTTAGCAATCAAGGTGGTGCTGATCTCTATTTGAGTCATTCTTTTCTTGATCTCGGATATACGCTCTGACAACTTCTTCATCAAGCCCGACTGTTGAGACAAAATACCCTCTTGCCCTGAAATGTTCTCCATTGAAGTTTCTCTGCCTACCCCTGAGCAAGTTCATGAAAATTTCTCCAAGATATTTTCGAAGGGTTTCCATAAATCACTTTACGCCTTCTCTTCGGGATGAAGACAAGATGATACTTACAATCCCAACGTGTATGAGCCAAACTCTGATAGTCTTGCATAGGTTTTCCTTCAAGTTTTTTGGTCGAAACATGAAGATAGCTACCGTCGCCACGGTAGAACCCATGCGAGTCACCCCGGCATAGCCGGGGGTTTATCAATTGTTAATTACCTGAGAAAAAAGGGATAGCGCAAATATTTCTGGCAACAGCCAGAGATACCAGTATTTCGCTCTATCCCTCCAGCATTCGAACAGTCAATTCAGAGGATGGACAGGGTGGCAGGTTGACTCCGCAGACCCCAATATTTCTGACTAAGCGGTTTTCAACATCCACTCGGTTTCCAATGCTGTCACATGGCGTTCGAACCTCTGAAGTTCTTCTCGCTTGCAGAGTGAATATAAATCAATATATTGCTGACTGATGTATCTTGAAAGCAGCTGCCCCTCTGCCAGTTTTGACAGAGCATCTGCAGGTCGATGGGGGAGCAGAGGCAAGTCACTCTGAATGCTTGGCGAAGCCTCTTCCGGCGGTGTCAGTTTGTTTTCGATACCGTATAACATGCCGGACAGCACAGCAGCTAAAGTCAGGTAAGGGTTGGCATCAGCACCTGCGAGGCGATGTTCTATTCTCCGGTCTTGCTGGCCACTGGCCGGTATCCTCAGCGACACTGTTCGATTATTGTGTCCCCAGGAAGCCTGAAGCGGCACATACATATCGGGAACAAGACGACGGTAAGAGTTGACATTAGGACAGAGCAACGCCACGGTTTCCGGCATCATGTCGATGGAGCCGGCAATGGCGTGCTGAAGGAGTTTACTGTCTTCCCCGTCAGCATTTGCGAATACATTACCTCCAGCATCATCCTGAAGACTGACATGAATATGCAGACCATTTCCCGGATGCTCTTCGTAAGGTTTGGCCATAAAGGTCGCTTCATAGTTATAGCGCCCGGCCAACTCTCGAATCAGTCGCTTAAGCATAATGGCGTGATCACAGGCAGCGACAGGATCTTCGCCATGTTTGAGATTAATCTCAAACTGTCCGGGTGCCGCTTCGGCTACCGCTGAATCAGCGGGAACCCCCTGAGCTTTAGCAAGCTGATTTACATCATTCAGAAACCCGGCAAAATCCGCCAGCCCGTCAACAGAATAAACCTGACTCATGGTTTCACGGGCACCGGTAACAAAACCAACAGGAGGCTGTAATTTACCTTCTTCGGTTCGTTGTGGATCAACCAGATAAAACTCAAGTTCCAAAGCTACGACGGGTGTATAACCCAGTGTTTTAAAACGTTGAACCACACTGACCAGAACATTTCTGGGTTCATAGGAAAAACCACTACCATCTTCATCCTTCATGGTTAAAAGCACCTGAGCGACTTTTTCAGGATCAACCGCTGACGGAGAAAGTGTTCCTGGAACTGGTAGACAAAGACGATCAGGCTCACCAATTTTCATGCCCAACCCCGCTTCTTCTATGGTGACACCGGTAATATCCAGAGAAAACACCGAGCAAGGCAGGTAGCATCCTTTCTCCAGCTTGTTAAAAGCTGTGGCTGGCAAGCGCTTCCCCCTTACAAAGCCATTAATATCAGGTAATAAGGTGTCGATGTACTCTGTCTGCGGATAGCGTTCGAGATAATCTGCAAGTTCGGTTTTAAACTCTGGCATATACAGTGCCTGACGTTATGTAAGAGCAAGAGTTGATAGCGACCTCAACATACCCGAGCCCCGCTGCTGGCAATCTTGCCTTCTTTGTTATTGTTGATGCCTTTTTTATGTCAATACTGCCCAGTTACCCCCGATTGTTCAATATATTTAACAAAACACCCTTTCAGACGATTAAATTGCTTTATCTGCTACATTTTATTGACCACAGACCAAATCAATAAAAAATAAATAATTTTTAGATAAAAAAACCAAATAAAGCACATATTCAAGATAAAAAACTATGATATTTAATGTTAAATATTGTTATAACCCACTTTAATATGATCATGGAGTTAAATATGCGGATAGGCATTCCCAAAGAAATCAAGAATCACGAGTACCGTGTAGGCCTGACACCGGCAGCTGTAAAAGAACTGGTGCAAAATGGACATGAGGTTTTTGTAGAGGGCAATGCCGGTAGTGGTATAGGTTTTTATAATGAAGATTATCTGGCTGCCGGAGCAGCAATTCTTGAGACTCCTGAAGCTGTTTTTGATGCCGCAGAGCTCATCGTAAAAGTAAAAGAACCACAGGCTATTGAACGGGCCAGACTGAAACCCCAACACACCCTTTTTACCTACCTGCATCTGGCTCCTGACGTTCCGCAAACCAACGACCTGATCAATTCCGGTGCGACGTGCATCGCCTACGAAACCGTAACCGATGCCCATGGCCGTCTTCCACTGCTGGCACCAATGTCTGAAGTTGCTGGTCGTATGTCTATTCAAGCAGGAGCCCGTTGTCTGGAAAAATCCATGGCAGGTCGAGGTATGCTTTTGGGTGGTGTACCCGGAGTTGAACCCGCTAAAGTAGTGATTATTGGAGCCGGTGTTGTTGGGCAGAACGCAACCGCCATGGCTGTTGGCATGGGTGCCGAGGTCGTAGTACTTGATCGCTCTGTAGATGCACTGCGCAAGCTGGATGCCCAATATGGCAATCGTGTTCGCACAGTGTACTCCACCTTCCAGTCCATTGAACAACATGTAGTCTCTGCTGACCTGGTTATTGGTGGGGTCCTTCTACCAGGCGCTGCTGCCCCCAAACTGATCACCCGTGAACTGGTTGGCAAAATGAAACCCGGCTCTGTCATCGTCGATGTGGCGATTGATCAGGGTGGCTGTGCCGAAACATCCGTTGCTACTACCCATGCAGAGCCCACCTTTATCGTTGATGAAGTGGTTCACTACTGTGTAGCCAATATGCCTGGCGCTGTTGCCCGTACTTCCACTCTGGCACTGAACAATGCAACACTGCCTTATGTGTTGCAAATTGCCAATAAGGGGCCTCGCAAAGCCCTGGAAGATAATCCACACCTGTTGGAGGGCCTTAATGTCTGTAAGGGGGTGGTCACCTGTGAAAGCGTTGCACTGGCGCAAAACCTCACCTACAAACCAGCAACCCAGATGCTTACAGAAATTTAATCTTCCCCTTACCATTGCCTGCATTGAATGCGGGTGCTAATGGCAAATGCAGTTTTTCCTTTCAGGTGAAGCTGCATTTTTTTATCTGAGCAGATTACGGGATTGGTTGCAACGCTATAACATCAAGAAAAAAGCCAGTAGCAGCACCGTTAACAAAACCACGATGCCCCAGAAGAAAGTCGCTATCGTCAGGGATTTCAATGTTGTCGCTGTATCCATCCCCATGAACTCCGTGATGACCCAGAAATAACTGCCATTCACATGGACAATGGTCATAGCCTCTCCACCACACAAGCATTCGACCCGTTGTTGTATCCAGACCTAATGCTGCTATTAAAGGGTTCACCAGTACAGATGCCGTTATCAGTGCAACAGTATAGGACTTACGCATTGACAGGGCTTTGTAAAATTTGATGACCCTCAAAAATTGTTTTTTCAGGGGTGAAAGTGAGAAGTATCACTCGACCCACTACCGATTGTTGCCCACTTCCACGGTACATGGGTTTCCTGATCAGCGAACCCTAATCATCAACATGCATAAGGTCGTGCAGAAGTGACAGATATCTCTCACCACAGCGCAAACCGGTTTCTGTATCGTGAAAATTATCAACCGAAAGATAGGTACGACGAAGCTATGGAAGCCGAACCCAACCGGTAGCACTTTGAGTGTTGATGACCGTGTTCTCGATAAACCTTACAGCTACTCTGTGGCTCTTGTGGGGTATTTCTGGTCTGGTAAGCATCACAGCCCCGTTAAGGCACTAACCTCATCACCCTTTATTACACCGACATATCAGGGTTACATATGCCGGTGAACTACAGGATATTTGACAAATCGGAAGGTAAGACAAAAAACGACTACTTCCAGGAAATGTTGATTGACGTGCTGGCCTGGGAACTGAAACCAGCATTTGTAACCGGTGACTCTTGGCACAGCCGCACCAAAAACTTGAAGACGATAAAAAAGCCATCAATCAGGGTTTATGTTTGCCCTTGAGACAAACAGGACAGTATCGCTGGTAAAAGGTCAGTAGCAGCAGGTTCAGGAGCTCGACACTACTTGGCTTACTTGCCAGAGGAGGTCCCTTTTGAGCGCGACGATTTCTCCAAAATCCATGACCTGCACTGGCAGATTGAGCAGTACCATAGAGCGATCAAGCAGGTTTGCCACATCGAACACTTCCAGGTACGCAGTGAACAGCCTGTCAGAAATCACATTTTTGCAGCAATTTCAGCCTTTGTTTATCTCCAGAAAATGCTGATATCACACGAGTTTATGAATATTTATAAGCACCAGCGCGAGTTGTTTAAGGAAACCGTTGATGCCTTCGTTGAACGTTTCGCAAAAGCGAAAGAACACCTCCTGCCAAAACTCGCAAGGGTCATCAATGCGTAAGTCCTACCTCTTAGGTTGTGCAGGTTGCCAATAAATGTCTTCAAAAAATATTACAGATCCCCTGCACACCATGGAATGTCAAAATGCCTGTAAATGTGTCGTTGCCTGAGAGAGTATTGACACAAAACTTGCCTTATAAAGTAGCAGCACAGACACTGACTGAAATTTAAAACGTTCAGAGAATAACTCCTGATCAAACGTGAGGAGATAAGCTCAAATAGAAAACAAAACAGCCAGTACCTGAACAGCCATCAATACCACCATCCCCTGAAAAAATGTAGCAACAGTTACAGACTTCAGCGCAGTTAATGTATCCATTCCCGTAAATTCTGCGATTACCCAGAAGAAACTGTCATTGACATGCGCAATGGTCATAGCACCACCGCCACAGGCAAACAGCGTCAAGACCCTTCCCATCGTGCTATCTAGTCCCAGAGCAGGTAAAAGTGGCTCAATCAGCGCCGAAGAGGTGATTAAAGCAACAGTAGCAGAACCTTCCGCAGTTTTAATGATGGCTGCGATGAGAAAAGGCAAGCATAACCCAAGGTTAATAAGCCCTGAATTGGTCGTTATCAGATTAGCGAGATCACTGTTCCTGAGCACCAGCCCAAACGCCCCTCCACAACCAACCACCAACGCTATTTTTCCACCGGCTTCCAAACCCTTGCTGACCCCCCCCCCCCTCAGTTGATCCCTGGGTAGTTTTCTTATTATTGGCCAGCAACACCCCAAGCCAGCCAGTAACGCATTAATCGGCTCACCAAGAAATGACAACAGTTCACCACCCCAACCCTGAAATTGTCCCGCCAGACCTCCAACGGTAATAAGCAGCATGGGCATTAAAATTGGAATCAGTGCTACAAAAAAATGGATCTCATCAGAATTCTCAGCAAAATTTTCAACCCTGCTGTGTTCTGAGCACTCGGGCTGAAAACGCTGCATATACAAAGCCCACAGAAAACCGGCAGACACTGCCAGAATGGAGAATACCAACCCTGTAAACAAAACGATGGGCAATGCACCGGCAAGATGAAGGTTGGACACTGCTGCCAGTGGACCAGGGGTAGGAGGAACTAATGTATGAGTGGCATATAACGAAACACCTAATACCGTACTAAGAAAAACGGGTGAAACGTTGTGTGTATGAGACAGGTGCTTCCTGATGGAATTCAGGATAATAAATCCCGAATCACAGTAGATAGGAATAGATACAATATAGCCTGTAATTGCCAATGCAATTCCAGGAAAACGTCCCCCTAACAGCCCAATAACCCCTCTGGCGATGCTGATAGTCGCGCCACTGTATTCCATAATGCAGCCTAGGAGAGCTCCAAGAGCAATGGTTAAACCAATGTCCCCCAATGTATTTCCAAAACCCTCTTTCACCATGGACGTGATAAGTCCGGGGGCAAAGCCAAAGCTCAAGCCTGCTGCATAACTGGCCATCAGCAGGGCTAAAAATGCAGGCCAATGCCATCGAACTGTTAAATAGATCAACAGCCCCACAGAAAATATAAACCCTGCTGATGTCGTTAACATAAGTTATTAATTCACTACATGAAAGCCGCTACCTGCTTAGTGAGAAGATTGTAGTGGTTAAATGATCTCGGACACTATTTTAGGTGGTAAAGTTGCCACTATAGAAGAGGTGTTTAGTAAAGTAGTTAGATTATCTCTTGATACAGGTAGCTCCTCAGAAGCTACCGTTTATCCCTAAAATATTGGTTTTTCCGTCAAAAATCAGACTCCCAATTAGCGGTTATAAACTTTTCTTTTCCTACTCCCACGATGGAAAATCACATAACTATACTGTTTATAAATTCCCCATATAAGGGAATCAAAATATCAAAAAAACAATCAAACCATGGATGGAGAAGTACCATGACAAGGCGACTCAGAATACCTGCCCTTCTGACAGCAGCCGTCTTAATGACAGGTTGTGGCATTATGAAAACCAGCAATGAAATGGTTGCTGGTGATTACAAATCAACCCCTAACTGGTCCGAATGCACTGTGAAAGGCGGAATGGCGGTGGGCGTTCCCACTGCTCTAAGCAATCTGGCTGCCGGTGGCGCTGCGATGGTCGCTGGTGCTATGGTTTCCGGCCTGCACTGTGCCATTGCCGACCAGACACCAAAGACGGTTCTCTTTGACTTTGCCACCCATGATCTGGATATGAATGATCGCATGATGCTGGATGCCATTGTCGAGCGCATGGGTAAATCCAAGCGTATTGAACTGACTGGCTATACCTGCAACATTGGCCCAGATCAGGTGAACCAGGATCTCTCCGAAAACCGGGCATCAGCTGTTAAAGCTTACCTGATGCAGAAAGGCATTGAAGAGAGGCGCATCGCAGCTTGGGGTAAGGGTAAAAGAACCCCTGTCGCCAGCAATGATGAAGAAGAAACCCGCATGATGAACCGTCGTGTTGAAATGAAGATTTTCCGTTAATCTTCTCAATTACTGACAGTTAACGCGGTTAGCACTCTATGAAAAGGTACCGAATCTTCGGTACCTTTTTTTATGTACATGGACGTACTGTATCTTGAAAATGCAGGAGCAATTTTCAAGGAATGTACATGGACACACTGTATCTTGAAAATACAGGAGCAGTTTTCAAGGAATGTACAGAGATGTACTGTATCCTGAAAATGCAGGAGCCGTTACCGAGAAGCAATGCCAGGTAATGAAAGAAAGCACTTACAATGTCATTACCTTCAGCAGATCAAGTGCACTGATCACGCCCTTCAGAGAACGATCCTTAGTCACCATCACCCGATGAATACGTCCTTTAACCATCGCCTCGGCAACTTGAATTAAAGGGGTATCGGGTGATACTTCAAACACCATAGGCGTCATAATGTCATTCACCATGACTGACTGGTCGACAATATCATGAAATGACCGCTGGTCTTCTGGTGAAAGCGTCTCATCCATAATGGTGCTGTAGAAACTATCATCCCGCTTTGCCAGATCTACCAAACCACTGCCAGCCTGACGAACAATATCAGAAAATGAAACAACGCCAATCAGCTGTCCGGCATTGTTAACAACCGGAGCACCAGAGATAGCCTTATCCGTTAAAAAACGAGCCAGCCTATCCACAGACCAATCTGAAGGTACGGTAATCACCTTTTGACACATGATCTGCTCAGCAGTCATGGTAAGTAAAGGGTTGTCATTGCTCATATCCCTGACTCCCGAAAATAACGCTGTGGGATCAGTATGACCCATTGCGGCAAACCACTATCTTGACCTGAGTCAACAATCTGGACGAACAGAGAATGATCAGGAGCTCAAGAGTGATGCCTTGCCTCTCTTAAGCTGAAGCAATTTATGAGAGTGCCAATCTCCCTCCCAGGTCTTGCTCACCTGCTGGAAGCCCACTTCATCAGACCACAACCGATACGATTCAACCTCTTCTGGAAAGTCACAGCAGGTAATATGGGCATCCAATGCTTCCAGCTCCTGAACTGACATGGCTTTCCAGCTGGAGTGCATGTGAGCCAGATAGTTGACCAGATACTGCTCTCTGGATTCACCCGGCTGTAAAAATACATCATAGATGAACAATAAGCCCTGCTCACGAAGGCAACGATAAACCATCTGCAGAAAGCATTTTTTTTCATAAGACGACAGGTGATGCATACAATAACCTGCAATGATTATGTCAAACTGTTCCTGACACGATAGTAAGAAATCCATCATATCCTGACAGTAGAGCTGAAAAGCGACATCCTTACCTGAAAAGCGTTCAGTCAACACCTCAAGAGCTGAAGTAGAACTATCAACGCCTTTGTATCCACTAACCGAAATATCGGGGAGTAGTTTGAAGAACACCTCTGCATCTCCACAACCCAGATCCAGAATCTCTAAACCGGTTGTTGATAACTGCTGTAAAACATCAACTATGCACTCAGATATGTTTTGATGCCCCATATACTCTTGAGTCACAATCGTTCGATAAGTGCGCCATTGCTGAAAGAAATCATCCATCTCTTTAGGCTTCTTAGAGCTATGAATTGAACAAGCATAGACGACTGCCCAGAGGCGGAGCCTTACGAGGCGATCAATAAAAGCTACAATCAGGCCATACTTATAACTATTCGAGTGAATATTTAGAATGAAAACACTGGTTGTCTTTGCCCATCCCACTCCCGAGAGCTACAACGCCAGTATCTTTAAAGTGGTATCTGATGAGCTGGAAACAAAAGAGTTTGAGATACAGGTATTGGATCTTTATAAAGAGAACTTTGAGCCCAGAATGAGCACCGCTGAAAGACGGACCTATATGGACAAAGACAATACAGCCACGGTGGAGAAATATGTTAAGCAGCTGCAATGGGCTGAAGCAATGATCATGATCTACCCAACCTGGTGGATGGGGCCACCGGCCATTCTGAAAGGCTGGCTGGATCGTGTCTGGCTCCCCTCCATCGTTGCCGACTTTGGCCCTGAAGGAGTAAAGCCGAAACTGACCAACCTGAAAAAGATTCTGATCATCACCACCCAGGGCGCATCACGCTGGCGGATGGCCCTGATTGGCAACCCTCCCCGCAAGATGATGAGGCTGAGCTTAAAATCCGTCACAAAATGCAGGGATATTGACTGGCTGGCTCTTTACAGCATGGACAAAATCGCAAAACCACAGTTGAGCCAATTTCTGGATAAGGTTCGTCAGAGAATTCAGCGTTTTTAGTCGTCAGAGATTGATAACGTAGGCACTGTCGGAGCCTGCTGATGCCGCAACCAAAGTTTGGCAGTCATATGCCGGGCCATATCTCGGTAAATCATAGCGATCTGGGATTCAGGCTCAGACACAACCGTAGGAGACCCATGATCGGCCTGCTCACGAATCATCATGGACAATGGCAGGGATCCCAGCAAATCAATGTCAAACTGCTCAGCGATCCGGCTACCTCCACCCTCTCCAAACAGGTGCTCAGTATGACCGCAGTTGGAACAAATATGAACGGCCATATTTTCCACAACACCCAGCACTGGAACTCCAACTTTACGGAACATCTCAACCCCTTTCTTGGCATCAATCAACGCCAGATCCTGGGGAGTCGTAACGACCACACTGCCGGAAACCGGAATCTTCTGGGCCAGGGTTAATTGAATATCCCCTGTGCCCGGTGGCAGGTCAATCACCAGGTAATCCAGGTCATTCCACATGGTCTGGGTCAAGAGCTGAATCAAAGCACCACTAACCATAGGGCCACGCCATACCACTGGCGTATCTTCGGTCACCAGAAACGCCATGGACATCACCTGAATACCATGGGCTTCAATAGGCATGAAAAACTTCTCGTTCTTCACATCCGGTCGGGTGCCATCAGCAATACCAAACATCTGCCCCATACTGGGGCCATAGATATCAGCATCCAGGATTCCCACCCTTGCACCTTCAGCGGCAAGTGCCAATGCGAGGTTTGCTGCAGTAGTAGACTTACCAACACCACCTTTACCAGAGGCAACAGCAATGATGTTCTTTACACCAGCCATGGCTTCCAGTTCACCCTGAACCGGTGCCGGATCCACTGCCCAGTTTACTGATACATCCACAGACTGTACGCCAACAACATCTTCAATTTTGCTGGCCAACATCTGGGCAACGCCGTCACACAGACCTTTGGCCGGATACCCCAGAATCAGTGAAACATTGACTTTACCATTTTCAATTGTCAGGGACTCAAGACAGCCAGCGTCCAACAAGTTATTTTTCAGGTACGGATCCTGATAGCTACGAATCGCCGTTTCAATATCGGCTCGGCTTGGACTCATGACCATACTCCAGTCGGCGGGAAAATAATGTGTCTCTCAATATGGGTTATCAGGGTGGAATTCAAGGGTGACTGTATTGGAACCATTAGAATTATGGAACCTCTGAAAAACGCTCACTAATCCAGTAAAATCCTGATGACTGGATCAGGG